>NZ_JALBYS010000040.1:0-54591 GCF_022678525.1 Serratia sp. PGPR-27
GATCTACACACAGAGGCCATCGTCGGCAGCGTCAGATGTGTATAAGAGACAGCCCGGCAGGTTCGCGTCCTTAACGGCGTTGATCAGCAGCGAGTTCTTCTTTTTGGCGGAGGTGCGCCCGGCGATGTACTGGATCACCCGCACCTTGCCCGCCAGTTTTGCGCTGTTCCACGGCCGGTAGCTGAAATCGCCGTTGCGCAGCAGCAGCTCGCCGCGATCGGCGATGGCGATCGGCGCCACCGGCCGGCCATGCACGAAGTTATGCGCAGATGCCGTCAGCGGCGACAGCAGCAGCGCAAGGGGCAGCAAGCGACGTAACGTCATCATGGCTCCGGGCAACCCGCTTATCTGCCCGCCGCGATGGCCGGCTGGGAAAACGACAGCGGAAAACGCGCCAGCAGCAGCTCCAGGCGCTGGCGGATGTCGATATCCAGGATCGCCGGCCGATCATAGATATCGCCGCCGGCCAGCTTGTCCGCCACCATCACGTCATGCCGGTCGCCCATCAGGCCGTTAATCGCCGCCAGGAAGCGCGAGATCTGTCGGGCCTCGCGGTTGTCGGGATCGATCGATCTCAGCGTGTCGTAGAACGAGACCTGGCGGCTGACGATTTTGCGCACGTCATGGAACTGATGCCCGGTCAGCGACGGGCCGGCGATCAGCGTTTGCAGCTGGCGCATTTGCTCCTGGCGGTAGGCGATAAAGCCCTGTGCGCTTTCCAGCCGGGTGTGGCGCAGCGCATAGCGCACGTAAGACCACACCGGCTTGCTGAGCAGCAGCCGCAGCAGGTTGCCGTAAAGCGTCAGGTTCTTCTGGTTGCCGTTGCGAAACGCGTCCTGAAAATGGCCGAGCACCACGGTGGTGGTGTGGAACAGGCGGTTGGCGCGGTGCGGGGCGCCGTACAGCTGCTGGGCGAAGCGCAGGTGCTTATAGCGGGCGCGGATATATTTGTAGCGCATGCGGGTAGCCGCCGCCAACTGCGGGTCTTGCAGGAAACCGTTCACCAATTGCAGCAGCTCGCGGCGGGAAAAGCCGTCTTCCCAAAACTGCAGGCACAGCGCGTAGTTGTCCCGAATGCTCTCGGGGGAGCATTCCAGATCAATCTGCTGCGGCAGGCTGATATTCGCCTCAACCAGGTCGTCCTCTTCCACCGCGACAAACAGCGCCTGGGTGGTTTCGGCTGAGAACTTTTTCCAATTATTGCTAGCGGTCATTGATTACTCTCTTTGGGCACATTCAGCCCCAACATAAAGCGATTGCGGTAGGCGCCGATCGTCGGTATCAGGGATAACAGAACGTCTAAACATTGCCCAAGTAAATAAGCGAAGGCGGCGCCCTGCACGCCGAAGGCATACGCCATCGACACCAGCAGCGCAATGTAGGCCGCCGAGGCCGTCGCCTGCGCGATCAGGAAGGCGCGCTGTTTGCCCGCCATAAACAGTAAGGATTCCTGCGGGAAGCCCATCATGGAGACGATGATCGCGCCCAGCATGATTTGAATCAGGTCATAGGCTTCCAGGTATTGCTGCCCGAATACCGCGGAAATAAGCGGCTTGCCCACCAGCAACATCAACACCGCAACGGCCAGGCCGATGCCGCCGGCCAGCAGCGAAGAGCGCAGGCCGAGCAGCCACGGGGTCTTGGTGCGCGGATCCAGGCGCATGATCTCGGGATAGAAGCTTTTCTCCAGCAGCTTGGCCGGGGTGCCCGTCGCATCGAAGAAGGTCATGGCGATCTTGAACAGCCCGGCGGCGGCCGGGCCGAGCACCACGCCCACCAGCACGGTGGTGCAGGAGTTGCGGGCGGCCCAGATGGTATGGGCGATGTTGGTGGTCCAGACGAAATTCCAGGCGCCCTCGATGCGGCGCGCGACGTTGAACAGGCGCGGCCTCAGCGCGCCATGGATATCGCGGCGGCGCAGCTCGCGCGCGGTGAACCACCAAAACAGCGTGCCGCCGATCAGGTTAGAGGCGTACCAGGTGACGATAAAGCCGGGGAACCCCAGATCGAAATAATAGGAGATGACGCTGCCCACCGCCTGCAGGAACGGTTTGATCGCCTGCTGGATGGCGATTAAATCGAAGCGGTTGAAGGCGCGGAGCACGCCGGTCGGCGTGGACGAGGTCATCGATGGGATCAGGGTGCAGTACAGCATGGCGAGCCAGAAGCTTTCGCTGTCCAGCCCCAGAGCGTGAGACAAGAACGGCAGCATGATCATGCCGCCCAGCACGGCGATGACGCCGCTGGCGATATCCAGGCCAAAGGAGAAGGCGACGACGTCGCGGAAGCGCCCGGTATTTTGATGTTCCAGCGCCGGAGTGCCGAATTGCACCACAAACTGCCAGGTCTGGAATTTGATGAAATCGCTGACCGCTTTGGTATAGGCCTGAATCACCACCAGCACGCCGAACATTTCAGGCGACATGCCTTTGCCGGCGCAGGAGAGCGCCAGCAGGCCGAGCAGCGCGCTGGCGACGCTGCCGGAGCCCAGGTAGGCGGCATTACGTAAAATGGAACGAAACGCGCCGTCGGAAAACCACCGTTTCATAGCCCAAACCAGCCGTTATCGTTGTTTTGCTGCATTTTGTGTTCCGCAGTCATGCGTTTGCCCTGTATTCGTTTAATAAACCTGAGTTTCTTTACCGGCGTTCTCGCCGGGTTGCCCGAGATCGCTCTGCGGGCGCTTCGCGGGGTTCACCACGGCGGAAATGGCGTTGAGCGCATTGCTCAGCACCTCGTCGTAAGGGGCTCTGGCGTCCAGCTCGATGATGCGTGAACCGTTGTATTGCAGGCGCACCATGGCGGCGATCTTGTCTTTCAGCTCTTCGTAACTGTGATCGGGCTTGCGGGAAAAGGCCGTATCGACGTCGATATCAAGGCGAATGATCAGCTCCGGCCGATTGACGGCCATGCGTTGATATAAACGGCGTTCGCGCGCCGCCAGGCGGCTTAATAGCCACCCTTTTGCGCGTTCCACGCCGATGCCGGGCCCATCGTAGTAAAAACCTGAGATTTCCGCCTGCGGGTAGCGATCGCTGATCACCAGAACGCCGCTCTGCGCCAACCGCCGCACCTTGCGCAGGTTGGATGCGCGCCACAGCGAAAAGCCGTACATGATCAGCGCCGCCCACAGCGCCGGCGGCCTGTTGCTCATGCGCTGAGTTTTGTCGGACTTGGCCGCCAGACGTCGTTCCAGCCACACGCCGATGAACGGCAAACGCTTGATTTTGTCGCCGTCTTCGCCGGAGATCAGCCCCAAATAGCGTCGCTCCGTGGGGCGATGTTGCTGCAGGTTTTTCACCAGGTCGGCGGTCAGCGTGGACTTGCCCGTACCGTCGCTGCCCACCACGGCAATCAGCCCGGTGATGCAGGTGGGAGAGGTATCCTGTTCGGCGGTGAGTTTATTTTTTTTCATCTGTTTCGGTACGGAAAGGTTATTTGTCGGCTAGGCATTGGCGGCCCTCAGCGATATTTTAACGGCGTGCAGCGATGCGTCGAAAATACGGTCGGCCGGTTCGCGGCCGTCTAAATCCAATATGTTAGCGCCGTTAAACGTCAGGTGCGGGATGACGGCGATCTTTTCACGCAACGCCGCCAGCGAGTGATCGGGTTTGCGTGAATAGGCCGTTTGTTCGTCAATATCCAGCCGAATTAATAATAAGGGCTGATAAGACGCCATCCATTGGTACAGGTTTTGTTCGCGCTTTCTCAGCCAGCGGATCCAGCGATTGCCGCCGGCGGTTTTCGCCAGCTGCGGGCCATCGAAACGAAACCCCGCCACTTCGGCTTGCGGATAACGATCGGTGATCAGTAATGCGCCGCTGCGGCTTTTCTTCAGCATGCGACGGAATTTATAAACGCGCCAATAGGAGAGTAAAAATATCACCAGCGCCGTGGCATTATCCGGCGGTGTGGAAGGGCGCTCATGCACGCGTTCCGATTTCTTCAGCAAATAACGCCCGAAGGGCGCGCCAATAATCGGCAGCGAACTGATCCATTCGCCAATACGCCCGGAAGACTGGCCGAGATACAGCAGTTCGGCAGGTTCTTGTGCCGATAAAGCGTTGACCAGGCTGGCGGCTAACGTGGATTTTCCCGAGCCGTCACAGCCGGTTATCGCTATTACGCGCACGGGCGAGCGATCAGATGAAGGTCTTATCTGCTGACTCACAATAATTGATCCAATGCGAAAAAAACTATTGTATTCCAATACGCCTTGGGTTCAAGATATTTATTGTGCTTTGCTGCGATAAAATAATGAGATCGGTATTCCTTTTCGTTATTTGAATTGATATTCATGGCGTTTGTTCTTGTTATTTTGTGCTAATTGTTCGTGCGTGGGCTGGTTTCGCTTTTTATGTTAATTCTCGGCATGGCTCACGGCGAAAAAAGAGCAGAGGTTTTCAATTTTCGCTTAATCTTTTGTGCTTTTTGGCGCTGCGTATGGCAAATTTTTTTTCACGCAGCCACCGCGGCAATGATAAGCGATCGTTCGCTTCAAATATGGCACGCCGTTTCTGGTGTATTGAAAGAGAGTCTTATTATGAGTGCAAAATTTCCGCCGCTGATTGCGGTTATCGGCAGCGACGGATCGGGTAAGTCCACCGTTTGTGAACATCTGATCGAGTATGTGAAACATTATGGCCCGGCGGTGCAGGTGCATCTGGGCAAACAGGCGGGCAATGTCGGGCGCGCGGCGGCGAAATTGCCGCTGCTCGGGCGCTCGGTGGGCAAGGCTATCGAGAGCAATACCAAAAAAGTCAAAACGAAAAAATCCCGGATTGGCCTGTTGCCGTCGGCGGTGATCATCGCTTTCGTGGGGCGGCGGCTGCTGCGTTTTCGCCGCATGCTGGCGTATCGCCGGCAAGGGTTCATCGTGTTGACCGACCGTTTTCCGCAGGCGCAGATCCCTGGCGCTTACGACGGCACGGTTTTTCCCGTCGACGTTGAAGGCAGCCGTTTCGTCCGTTGGCTGGCGGCGCGTGAACGGGCGGCGTTCCAATGGATGGCGGGGCAAAAACCGGATCTGGTGCTCAAGCTGAATGTCAGTCTGGACGTGGCCTGCGCGCGCAAACCCGATCACCGCAAAGCGGCGCTGGAGAAGAAGATCGCCGTCACGCCGCTATTGACGTTCGAAGGCGCCGACATCGTGGATCTCGATGCCGATCGGCCGATCGAGGAGGTGCTTTCGGCGGCGGAAAAAGCCATCGCGGAATTTATGGCGGCGCAGGGGTATCGCTATTCGGCTGATGGGGTATCAACGGCTGCGCACTGAGGTGCGCATCGATTCGGCAGGGCGGCGTGGCCATTTTCGGCACCGCCGCCGCGGCCGAGAAGGAAAGACTTTATTTTTTCAGCGCCGCAAAGGCGCGCACGATGGTGTCGATTTCTTCATCGCTGTGCGCGGCATTGACGCTGCAGCGCAGCAGGGTCACGCCCGCCGGCGCGGCCGGTGGCAGCACCAGGTTCACATAGACGCCGTGGGCGATCAGCTCGCGCCAGAAACGCAACCCTTCTTCCTTTGAACCGATCATCACCGGCACCACCGGGCTGATGCGCGGCCCCAGGGTATAGCCCAGCTCGGCGAGGCCGTGGTACAGGCGGTGCGCATTGCTCCACAGTTTTTCCCGCAGCTCGGGATGGCGGGCGATTTTTTGCAGCGCCGTGCGCACCGAAGCGATGCTGGACGGCGACGGCGAAGCGGTAAAGATATACGGCCGGCTGCTGTAGCGCAGCACATCCATCCCCTTGCCGCCGACGGCGAAGCCGCCGATCGAAGCCAGGCTTTTGCTGAAGGTGCCCAGGATGATATCCACGTCTTGCTCGACGCCCAGCGCTTCGGCCAGGCCGCGGCCGCGCTCGCCCATTACGCCGAAGGAGTGCGCTTCGTCGACCAGCAGATACCCGCCCAATCGCCGCTTGATGTCGACGATTTCCACCAGCGGGGCGACGTCGCCCAGCATGCTGTAGATGCCTTCCACGATAATGATCGCCTCGCGGGCGCGTTCGCCCAGGCGCACCATGCGGCGCTCCAGATCGGCGGCGTCATTGTGGCGGAAGCGAATAATTTCCGCGCCGCCGAGGGCGCAGGCGTCGTAAATGCTCGCGTGGCTGTCCGCGTCGATCAGCACCACGGCACCCGGCCCCGCCAGCGTGCTGATGACGCCCAGGTTGGCGGTATAGCCGGTGGAGAACACGATGGCGCTCGGGCGATCGAAGAATTCCGCCAGCTCCCGTTCCAGCGTCAGGTGCGATCCGTAACTGCCGTTCGCCATGCGCGAGCCGGTGGTGCCGGTGCCGAGCGCGGCCAGAGCCGCCTGGCCGGCGGCGATCGCCTGCGCATCGAACGTCAGGCCAAGGTAATTATTGGTGCCGGCGAGGACAATCTTTTGATCGCCGATGCGCCCCTGGGTGGCGGAATACACTTCGTCGATACAGGTGCCGAACGGATTCAGACCGGACGTTTGAAATTGTTCACGGTCATTGGCGAGCCGCGCAAACTTATCATACAGTCCCATGGTTTTTCTCCAGATAAGGGCGCAGCGCGTCAAGCAGTTGCTCAGGCGTTCTGACATCAAGCAATATATTGATAGGAATGGAGATATCTAATTCATCTTCCAGCATCATCAGCAGATCCAAGACTCTGATGGATTCCAGGCCAAGATCATTGACGAGATCGCTATCAGGTTTTATTTCCACTCCGCCTTCGACGATACCTTGCAAACACGTCAGGATATAATCCATTACAGCATCGCGATTTAGCATAAGAACGTTGACACACCTCTACTTGGAATAATTAAAACAGCCCTTCACGCAGCGCGCGTTCCAAACTCACCTGTGGAAACCAATTAATCTGTTGCGACAGCGCCTGATTACTGGCGGACCAGTCGCGATGCGTTAATTCGCGTATTTTGCTGCGCGTCAGCATCGGCTCTTTTTTTACCAGGCGGTTCCACACCACGCTGATATCCGCCAGGGCTTTCAGCAGCGGCAGCGGAATGCCCACCAGCCGCACCGGCCCGTGACGTACGGCGGCGCCGATGTCCCGCAGGCGCAGCCAGTTATAGCCTTCGGCCACGCCGTCGCACAGTTCGTAAATATTCGGCTGTGCGGGTTCGGTTTGCACCCATTGGCTGACCGCCTTTGCCAAATCGCTCACGTGCAGAAAAGAGAGCCTGGCGTCAGGCGCGCCCAGCCGGGGCAGCACGCCGCGCAGCAGGCCGTTGAACAGCGGTTTCAGCTCTTTATCGCCGGGCCCGTAAACCGCCGTCGGGCGGAAAATCCCCAGCGCGATATCGCCCGTGGTGGCGATGAGTTGCTGCTCGGCGGCCTGTTTTGAATGGGCGTACCAGGACAGCGCCGGATGGCGGGCCGCCAGCGACGACATGAACAAGAAGCGATTGCAGCGGCCGTTCTGTTTGGCCGCCTGCATCAAATTCAGGCTGCCTGTGACGTTGCAGTGGGTGAACACCGCTTCCGCATGCCCGCGCACCTGGCCCGCACAATGCACGACGCACTCCGCGCCGCGCACCAGTTCGGTGAGCGAGGGCCGATCTTCCAGCGCGCCGGGGATCCACTGCAGGTTGTCTGCGGCGGCTTTTCCGGCTTGTCGCGTCAGGGCGCGCACGCTAAACCCTTGCGCCAGCAGTTCCTGGACGATATGCCGGCCGATAAAGCCGGTCGCGCCCGTCACTGCCACGGTGCCGCTCATTGCGCGAAACCGGCCAGCTGCGGCATTTGCGGGTAGAGCGAAGCGCTCAGCCAGCGTTTCTTGGCCTCCGCGCGCGCGGGTTTGCCCGACGACGTGCGGGGAATGCTGTGCGGCGGCAGCAGCTCGATGTCCACCGCGATGCCGAACTCGCTTTGAATGCGCGCGCTCAGCGAATGCACGATTTGTTCACGGCGTTCTTCCGAACTGACTCGACACTGGATCTGCAAAATGATCCTGGCCGCTTCGTCGTGTTCTTCGGTCACGAAGGCAATCGCATCGCCGGAACGGATTTCCGGTTCGGATTCCGCGACGTACTCAATATCCTGCGGCCAGATATTGCGGCCGCGAATAATGATCAAATCCTTCTTGCGGCCGGTGACGTACAGATAGCCGTCCAGCAGATAGCCGAGATCGCCGGTGTCCATCCAGCCGGTCACCTGGATCTGCTGCTGGGACTCATCGTCGCAGAAATAGCCGTTCATCAGGCTGGGGCCGGAAATCGTGATATGGCCGACCTGACGTTCCGGCAGCGGTTGCCCGGTTTCGCTGCGGATCTCGATGCGGTGGCCGGGCAGCGCACGGCCGCAGTTGACGAAGGTCGAGACGGCGCGGGTCTTCTTGCCCGGCGCGACCGCTTTACCCTCGTATTCCAAAATATCGCGGTCGACCTCGTTGGTTTGCGGGCCGGAGCAAGGGTCGGAAAAACTCACCGCCAGGGTGTTCTCGGCCAGGCCATAGCACGGCATGAAGGCTTTACTGTCGAAGTTGATGCTGCTGAAGTGTTCGCCAAACTGGGCGAGCAGCTCGGCCGGGATCGGCTCGGCGCCCACGCCCGCAACCCGCCAGCTGGAAAGATCCAGATCGGCCAGCTCTTTGGCGTTGCTGCGGCGCAGACACAGATCGTAGCCGAACGGCGGGGCGACGGACACCGTGCCGCGATTCTTGGCGATCAGTTTCAGCCACTGCATCGGGCGCATGGCGAAATCTTGCGTGCGCAGGTAGTCGACGGACAGCTGGGTCGCCACCGGCGTAAGCAGGAAACCGACCAGGCCCATATCGTGATAGAAGGGCAGCCACGAAACGCAGCGGTCGCCGGCGCGCAACTTGATCCCGTCGCGACTGATCGCGTTCAGGTTCGCCATGGCCGCCCGCTGGGTAATGATCACGCCGCGCGGAAAGCGGGTGCTGCCCGAGGTGTATTGGAGATAGGCGATATCGTCGGGCGAAGGCGCCGGCAACGCGATTTCCGGTTCTGGCAAGGCGTTAAAGTCCGCGTCGCTGAGGATGTGCATCGCCGACGTGTTTTCCGTGGCCGACGCGATGAGCGGTGTCCACTCTTCGCTGCTGATGATCGCCGCGGGGTTGCAGCTGGCGATCAGCCCTTTCAGTTTGGCGGTGTAGGAGTCGCGCTGGCCAACGCCCATCGGGATCGCCAACGGCACCGCCACCAGGCCGGCATATTGGCAAGCGAAAAAGGCTTCGACGAAGCCCGGGCTGGTTTCGGCGATAAGCGCCACGCGATCGCCTTTCTTGAGCTTCAGGGACAATAAACGCCGCGCGCCCGCGATCGCTTTTTGCTGCAGCGTGCGATAGTCGAGAACGGTCACGAGTTGATTGCGACGGTCGTAAAAATTCATTCCCGTATTACCGAGTGCCGCGTAATCCAACGCGTCCACTAACGTGGGGAAGTCCGCATAGCGCATGGGAAGAGAATGAACGGAACTTGTTTCAGACATAGACAAACTTAGCCATAGATTAAAAATCACCAAAAGAGAGAAATCACTCTTGGCGAGGTAATTGATGTTTTACTATGAATAGGTTTTGAATAAGTTTGTTATTCAACCATCTTCATTCCGCGAACAGCGTATATTGCCGTGCTCGAGCGGCATGCCGGTTATTAACCGGGCAGAGCGTGAGTAGCCTGAGTTATCAGCCTTGAGCGGCACCCTGGCGAGATATGAGAGACTATTGTAATATCCGGACTTCGCCGTTCTTTAGTCTGCATCTGTCGGGCAGGAAATAACTGTCGGCTCATAGGTTATGACCTCATGCATGGCTATCTTGGAACTTAAACACTTCCTAAACAGTATGCCGCAAGAAATTCAAAAGTGAACGATTCATTTAAGGCTAATCTTAAAAATAGCATTAAGTGGTAAAAATGGCGGCGCACCTCCTGATTAAAGTCGGCACACTAAAAGCGGCGAGTTTCTTTTACCATAACAGCACGAAATAATAAAAGAGCACTATTAGCGTAGCCTGGCTGCGCCGCTTTCTGTTTCCTTTTTTTATCAATTATGGACATCACAGGGTGAATGTCAGGCAACACGTTGCTGATTCGCCGGGGGGGGAATATTCGGTTTTTCTTATCAGTGAGCCGGAGGCAATACACAATTCAATAAAAGGCAACAGCATAAAAAATGCTAAAGGCGTTGTCGCGTGCTTATTTAATTATTTTATTAAAACGTAAGGCTATTTATGATCCGTATTGAGAAAGTTCTGGATAAACGCGAACTTAAAGAATTTATTGCTTTCCCCTCGCAACTGTTTCGCGATGATCCGAACTGGATTGAGCCGCTGCATGTAGAGCGCGAAGAGCACCTGTCAAAGAAGAATCCCGGGACCGACCATATTGAATGGCAGGCATGGGTGGCCAAAAAACAGGGCAAAGTGGTTGGGCGCATCACTGCGCAAATCGATTCTCTGCACCGGGAGCTGCATGGTGAGGATACCGGCCATTTCGGCATGATTGACGCCGTTGACGATCCCGCCGTGTTCAGCACCTTATTCACGGTAGCGGAGGAGTGGCTGAGGTCGAAAGGCGCGCGTAAAATCACCGGGCCATTCAGCCTCAATATCAATCAGGAAAGCGGCCTGTTGGTCGAAGGGTTCGATACCCCGCCTTCCGCACTGATGACGCACGCGAAACCTTACTACGCGGCCCAGATAGCGCAGCAGGGCTACAGCGAAGGGATTGATTTGCTTGCCTATTGGATGAAAAGAACCGACCTGCATTTTTCGCCGTCGTTAACCCGGATGATGGAACAGGTGCGTAAAAAGGTGACCGTCCGCCGTCTCAATCGCAAGCGCTTTCGCGAGGAGATGCAGGTGCTGCGCGAGGTGTTCAACTCCGGGTGGCAACATAACTGGGGGTTTGTCCCGTTCACCGAGCACGAGTTCGCCACCATGGGGGATCAGCTGAAGTTCCTGGTGCCCGACGATATGATCCATATCGCCGAGGTGGATGGCGCCCCCTGCGCCTTTATCGTCGGTCTGCCGAACATTAACGAAGCGATTGCCGATCTGCAGGGGCGTTTATTGCCGTTCGGCTGGGCGAAGCTATTGTGGCGCCTGAAAGTCAGCGGCGTGCGCACCGCGCGCGTACCGTTGATGGGCGTACGCCAGGAATATCAATTCAGCCGCATCGGGCCCATTATTGCGCTGCTGCTGATTGAGGCGCTGCGCGAGCCTTTCGCGAAGCGCAATATCGACGCGCTGGAAATGTCGTGGATCCTGGAAACCAATACCGGCATGCGGACGATTTTAGAACGCATCGGCGCGGTGCCGTACAAGCGTTACCGCTTGTACGAGAAAACGCTTTAAGCGGCTGATATCGCGTCCCCTTTTTACGCTCCCAGAATAATAACCGCGCCAGGGCATTTTCGGGCGGTGGCGTTTCAGGAGCAGGGGGACGGCGAGTGAGTGAATGCATCGTTTCCTGAAAGAGAACGGTTAAGGTTTTTAATTAATAAACTCGAGATAAATTCACGCTGCGTGATTTATTTGCGAGTGACTGTCGCAGTTTTGACGAGAGCTGATTGTATGCCTGTGGAAAAGAAAAAAGGAATAAGCCGATTAACCTACAGCATTAGGAATTCCTGGGCCGGGTTTATTGATGCTGTGCTTACCGAAGATGCGTTCCGCCAATTATTGGTTATTAACGCCATTTTACTGGTTGTTACATTTGGTTTAGATATTACAAATATAGAAAGGCTGTTATTAATCACCTGCAGTTTTCTGCTATTGGTGGTTGAGCTGCTTAATACGGCGATTGAAACCGTGGTCGATCGCATTTCGCTGGAATTGCATCCGTTATCCAAACGCGCCAAAGATTTGGGCGGCGCAGCGCAGCTGGTAGCCGTGGTGATGACTATCATTATTTGGGGAATGGTGCTGCTGGGGCGATAGGGGCTTGGGTGGTTCAACCACCCAGTCGGTGAACGTGGCGATATAAGCGGTTATCATCGCTGTTTTGCGTCTTCTGCCATTTTCAGCAAGGAGAGTTGGTCGTTATGCCCGTGAATTTTGATCTCAACGATCTCTATGCGTTTCGCGCGCTGGTGGAGTACGGCAATTTTCGGCTGGCCGCAGAGTCCATCTGCCTGTCGCAGTCGGCGCTGAGCCGCAGGATTGAGAAGCTGGAAAACGCGCTGGGCAGCAAACTGTTCGATCGCACCACCCGGCGCGTGACCTTGACGCTGTACGGGCAGGCCTTTGCCGAGCGTTCGGATCAGCTGCTGATGAACGTCGAAGCGGTGTTGGCCGATATCGACAAGGTCAGCCAGGAGCGTACCGGGCTGGTTACCGTCTCCACGGTGCCCTCGGCGGCCTACTATTTCATGCCCGACGTGATACGCCGTTTCCGGCTGCGTTATCCGCGCGTGCGCGTCAAGCTGATCGACGGCAGCGCAGGTAATGTCATCGAGGCGGTCACCGGCGGCCAGGCCGATTTCGGCATCTGCTTCGCCGGGCGGCTGCAGCCTAATCTTGAATTTGTGCCGTTGGTGGGGGACGTCTATGTGGCTGCCTGCCGGCGCGACCATCCGCTCGCCGCTAAAAAGAGCCTCACCTGGCAAGAGTTCTATCAGCAGGATTACGTCTCGCTGGATAAAACCTCCGGCAATCGCAATCTGCTCGATCAGCGCCTGGAACACCTCGTGCCGGAACGCCCCAGCGTGTGTGAAACTCACCATGTGACGACCATGCTGGGCATGGTTGAGGCGGGCATCGGCATTGCCGCCGTGCCCGCCATGTCGATGCCCGCTTCAGAACATTCGGTGTTGACGTCGGTATCGCTGGTTGATCCGGTGGTGAAACGCACCGTCGGTTTGATCCGGCGCCGCGGCCGCATGCAGTCTTTCGTCGCCGCCGAGCTGGAAAAGCTGATTACTGAACAGTATCACTCTGCCTGACCGGCTGCTGCGCCGTCACGGTTCGCATGCCGGTCGCGCGAATGGTCGGCTGTGCCTGAGAGGAGGCGAGGAAGTTCAGCAGCGCTTTGCCTTCGCGGCGGTGCTCTGCCTTGGCGGTCACCGCGCCCGCGAAGCGGGTGATGTACTGCACATTTTCAGGCAGCTCGCCGATAAAGGTCACGCCCGCCACGGGCAGCAATTCGCTCACCTGCTGGAAGCCCAGCGCGTATTTCCCCTGCGCCACTTCAGAGGCCACCGGAATGCGCTCAACCTTATGCGCTTTCCCTTTCACCTGTTCCTCGATGCCCAGCTTTTTGAACAGTTGGCCGCTGACATAGCGGCCGCTGGCGCTGTCGGAATAGGCGAAAGAGTCAGCCTGCAGCAAGACATTGCGCAGGTCGGCATCCGTTTTTATCACCGGCTTGGGCGCGCCCCGTTTGACCACCATGCCGATCGGCGAATCGGCCAGCTCCACGCGCGAACCCGGCTGGGTCCAGCGCTCTTTTTCCAGTTGGGTTAGCGCGTCGCCCACCATGATCAGCACATCGGCTTGCTCTCCGCGCGCCAGCCGCGCGGGGATCGCCTGCGGCGTTTTGCCCATCGAGGGGCCGGACACCAGAATGATTTTGTCGCCGCTTTGAGCTTCATATTCCGGAGCCAGCTTCTCTAGTGCGGCTTTGAAGCCGCCGGAGATCATGACGGTCACGTCTTTGGCCAGCGCCGCCGTACTGCAGGAGGCGCACACCAGCGCGGCGAGGATCGAACGAGTGAGTTTTTGCATGGCATCATTCCTTTTGAGATGGCGGCTTAGCGCGCGGTTTGCAGCGGCATGGCGATGCGGCGATACATATACAGCGTCGCCAGCAGGGCGCACAGCGCGGCGAAGCTCATCCAGTAGCCCGGTGAAGCCTTGTCGCCGGTATATTCGATCAACGCGGTGGAGACCACCGGCGTAAAGCCGCCGAACACCGCCGTCGCCAGGCTGTAGGCCAGCGAGAACCCGGCCACCCGCACTTCCGTTGGCATGATCTCCGTCAACGCCGGGATCATGGCGCCGTTGTAGAGGCCGTAAATGAAGGACAGCCACAGCAGCACGGCCAGCATCATGCCGAAGCTGGGGGCGGCGGCGAGCAGGCTCAGCGCCGGGTAGGCGGTGGCCAACGTCAGCAACGTCATGGCGACCAGCACCGGTTTGCGGCCGAAACGGTCCGACAGCGCGCCGCCGATGGGCAGCCAGATGAAGTTGGAGATCGCCACCAGCAGGGTGACCAGCAAGCTGTCGGAGGCGCTGAGCAGCAGCACCTTTTTGCCGAAGGTTGGCGCATACACGGTGATCAGGTAAAACGCGGTGGTGGTCATGGCGACCATCAGCATGCCGGCGATCACCACCGGCCAGTTTTTCAGCAGGGTTTTAAACACGTCGCGCATTGCCAGGTGGTGACGGCGAGCGGTAAATTCCTGCGTCTCTTCCAGCTTGCGGCGCAGGAAAAAGATGAAGGGAACGATCAGGCAGCCGAACAGGAAAGGCAGGCGCCAGCCCCATTCGCGAATGGCGCTTTCTTCCAGCGCCGCATTGAGCGCGAAGCCCATGGCCGCCGCCACCATGATAGCCACCTGCTGGCTGCCGGACTGCCAGCTGGTGTAGAAGCCTTTACGGCCCGGCGTGGCGATTTCGGCCAGATAGACGGACACGCCGCCCAGCTCCGCGCCCGCCGAGAAGCCTTGCAACAGACGCCCGCACAGCACCAGCAGCGGCGCCCAAAGCCCGATGCTTTGGTAAGAGGGAATCAGCACGATCAGGAAGGTGCCCGCGGCCATGATCGACAGGGTGACGATCAGCCCTTTGCGGCGGCCGACTTTATCGATGTAAGCGCCCAGCACGATGGCGCCGATCGGGCGCATCAAAAAGCCCGCGCCGAATACCGCGAAGGTCATCATCAGCGAGGCGAACTCGCTGCTGGCCGGGAAAAAGGTGTGTGCGATGTAGGTAGCGTAAAAGCCGAACAGGAAAAAATCGAACTGCTCTAAAAAGTTGCCGGAGGTGACGCGCAGTATCGCGCCGGATCTGGCCCGGATGGTCATGGGTGAGGTAGAGGAATGCATCGTTATCTCCAGTTTGTTATTGGCGCCTGACGCCGCGCCTGTTGCTGAAGACTCGCTCAGGAAAATAAAGTAAATAAGCGCAATAAACGCATGGCGCGATGCGTTTAGCGCATCAATCGGCGTTAACAATGTTGCCTAACCCGATGTAACGTGGCGTTAACAAGTTTGTCGCTCATCGCCCGCAGCGCAGAACGCCGAAAACGTTATGCGCTTTTTGTGACAGGGTTCATAAAGGGGCGGCGGGGAAGCGCCCCGTGCCTCTGAACGATTATTCGATACCGCGCGTAAAAAGGTGAATGCCGCGCACTGCGTTTGCAAAATGCGTGGATGTACGTTCAGCCTTGCAGTAACAACGCATGCCTTTGCATGCCATCCCAGTGCCTCTCTGCTATAGCTTTACATCTATATAGCTATTGATCTATATTTTAGGGGCCCGTGTGGGAAATTAAAACAACGGATGCATTTGATCATTGGTTCAGATCACTCAGCGATGCCGACCGGGCCTGCGTGCTTGCTGCATTGATGGTCCTGCGGGAAAAAGGGCCCGGCTTGCCCAGACCCTATGCCGATACGGTTAAAGGCTCGCGTTACAGCAACATGAAAGAGCTGCGTATTCAGAGCCGTGGCGAACCGTTGCGGGCATTCTTCGCCTTCGATCCGTACCGCGTCGGCATGGTGCTTTGCGCGGGCAATAAAGCGGGCGATGAAAAACGTTTTTACGATCGAATGCTGCAGATTGCCGATCGGGAATTCACGAATTGGCTGAACACACTAAAAGAGAAGGAGTGACGCGATGGGCAGAACGCTGGAACAGCTTATTGCGGAGGAAAAGCCCGAGGTCGTGGCCGAAGCGCAGGCAATGGCGACGGACATTATGCTGAACATCCATCTTGCCGAGCTGCGCGAGAAGGTGCAGAAAACCCAGGTTGAAATGGCGCAGGCGCTGGGTATCAGGCAACCGACCGTCGCCGTGATGGAAAAACCGGGCCGCGATCTGAAACTGTCTTCGCTCAAACGCTATGTTGAGGCGGCGGGCGGCAAACTGCGCCTGGATGTCGAACTGCCGGACGGTTCGCACTACGAATTTGTGCTGTAAGCGCTAACGGCAGAAAAGCACAAAGCCCGCTCAGGTCTTCCTGAGCGGGCTTTTCTCAACCAGAGTTTCTCTGACAGGAGACGATACCTGTGCCTGTCGGAGTGGATTCAGGCGGCAGCACGCTATTTGGGCTTCTGCGCGTCGTTAAACCTAAGCACATCGATAAGCAAAGAAAAGGCCGATCCTGGGTGCTTGCGGTGTGGGTAGTAAAGATGATACCCCGGTAAGTCCGGGGTGAACTTGTCCAGCACGCGGACGAGTTTTTTCTCGTCAAGGGCGTTCTGCACCTGATCGCAAGGCAGGTAGGCCAGGCCGTGCCCGTCGAGAGCGGCGTCCAGGATCAGGTCGATGGTGTTTAACAACAGTTGGCCTTGCATGCGAACCCGAACTTCACGTCCGCCGCGCATGAGCCGCCAACGGTTGGCGGTGCCCGATGTAGGAAGATAGAGGTTAATCGCCTGATGATCGACCAGTTGCGCCACCGAGGTCGGGGTGCCTCGCCGGGCAAGATAATCCGGCGCGCCAACGATCGCCATCGGAATATCAGGCCCAATCCGCACGGCAATCATATCCTTATCCATCTCTCCCCCCAGACGGACGCCGGCATCGAAACGTTCTGCGACCACATCGCTAAGACCATAATCGATGATGAGCTGCACGTTAATTTCTGGGTGAGATTTCAGCAGCATGCGCATGGCGGGCAGCAAAAGGGTTTTAGCGGCATGCTCCACCGTGGTGATGCGTATGGTGCCGGAAGGGCGGTTGCGCAGCTCGCCCAGTGAAGTCATGACGGAATCCAGGTCTTGCAGCATGGGACCCAGGGTCGACAAGAGCTGCTCCCCGGCCTCGGTGGGCACTACGCTGCGCGTGGTGCGCGTCAGCAGACGAAACCCCAGCCGTTCTTCGATGCGGCGGACGATCTGGCTTAACGCCGACTGCGCCATGCCCAGGCGGGCCGCGGCCCGGGTGAAGCTGCGCTCCTCGGCGACCACCACAAATGCCACCAAATCGGCTATCTCATCACGTTTCATCTCTGTTTTCCGTTCGGCTGATTAATCATTTAAGTGATAGGTCTAATCATTATTTTGGGTCTAATCATCTTAATGTTCAATGTCTATAGTGAGAATCAGAAACGATGCAGTTAACCGACCACCCTGATGAGGAACCGGATGATGAACCAGAAAATCAGCTTCACGAATAGCAATAACCCAACCATCGATCTTTCCGCAGTGCTCTACTTCCCGCCGGCCTTCGACGCGGGCCGTCAGTATCCGGCCATCGTCGTTTCTCACCCGGGGGGCGGCGTGAAAGAGCAAACCGCCGGCACCTATGCCGCAAAACTGGCGGAGCAGGGGTTCGTGACCGTGGCTTACGATGCCTCTTATCAGGGGGAAAGCGGCGGCGAACCCCGTCAGTTGGAAAACCCTTATATCCGCACCGAAGACGTCAGCGCGGTGATTGATTACCTGACCACGCTGCCTTATGTCGACAACGAGCGCATTGGCGCGATGGGCATTTGCGCCGGTGCGGGCTATACCGCCAACGCCGCGATCCAGGATCGCCGCATCAAGGCCATCGGCACCGTCAGCGCCGTCAATATCGGCTCGATGTTCCGCAACGGGTGGGAAAACAATGTGAAGTCCATTGATGCGTTGCCGTACGTTGAGGCGGGCTCCAACG
This sequence comes from Serratia sp. PGPR-27, assembly GCF_022678525.1. Classification (NCBI taxonomy): domain Bacteria; kingdom Pseudomonadati; phylum Pseudomonadota; class Gammaproteobacteria; order Enterobacterales; family Yersiniaceae; genus Serratia; species Serratia sp. PGPR-27. Next base: position 17,780 of record NZ_JALBYS010000040.1, read on the forward strand.
CCCGCACCAGCGATATCAGCAGCGGTGAACATGCCACCATGCCGCTGGCGCCGATGAAAGAATCCGATGCGCCGAACGAAGAGCTGCGCCAGGCCTGGGAGTATTACCACACCCCGCGCGCGCAATATCCGACGGCGCCCGGCTATGCGACGCTGCGCAGCCTCAACCAGATCATTACCTACGACGCCTACCATATGGCCGAAGTGTATCTGACCCAGCCGATGCAGATCGTGGCGGGCAGTGTGGCGGGCAGTAAATGGATGAGTGACGATTTATACGACCGCGCCGCGAGCAGCGACAAGCGTTACCACATCGTCGAAGGCGCGAATCATATGGAATTGTATGACGGTAAAGCCTATGTCGCCGAAGCCGTTTCCGTCCTGGTGCCGTTCTTTGAGGAGACGCTGTAATGAAAAATATCCGCATCCAAAACGCCGATATGGCCTGGCACATCGCCGCCCACATTCAGCTGCCGCCGGGGTTCGATGAATCCAAGCGCTACCCGACGGTGGTCAGCGTCCATCCTTTCGGCAGCTGCAAGGAACAAACCTCCGGCAATGTTTACGGTAAGGCGTTGGCGGAGCAGGGGTACGTCGTTATCGCCTATGACGCCAGTTTTCAGGGGGAGTCGGGCGGGGCGCCGCGCTGGATAGAAGATCCGACCCAGCGGGTGGAAGACATCAGCCGCGTCATCGACTATGCCGTCACCTTGCCGTATGTCGATGCGGAGCGTATCGGCGTGCTGGGCATTTGCGGCGGCGGCGGTTATGCCGTCAATGCCACGCTGACAGAGAAACGCATCAAAGCCGTGGTGAGCATCACCGGCGTTAATATTGGGCGACTCTTCCGCGAAGGCTTCAGCGGCTACGATCCGCTGGGTGCGCTGAATGCGATGGCTGCGCAGCGCACCCGGGAAGCGCGGGGCGGAGAGCTTCAGGTCAACGAACTGCTGCCTGCCAGTCCTCAAGAGGCAACGGCCCATGGGCTCACCGAACGCGACATTTTCGAAGCGACAGACTATTACAAGACCGCACGCGGTCAACAGCCGGGTGGCGCGACGCGCATGTTGTTCTCGCATGCGCAAAAAACGCTGGCCTGGGATGCCTTCGCCTTTACCGAGGTGCTGCTGACTCAGCCGGTGATGGTGGTGGTGGGCGAGAAAGTCGGTGCCTTCGGCGCCTATCGCGATGGCATGGAAGTCTATGGGCGCGCAACGGCTTCAGCGCATCGCGAGCTGGTCTCGTTAGCGGACTTTTCACATTACGAGCTGTATGACAAACCGGAAGCCGTTCGCGCAGCGATGGACAAGGTGCTGCCGTTTTTGGCCGCGCACCTGGGTGAATAACCGATGGAGAACACCATGAAGAATGTATTGATCCTTGGCGCCGGCGGCCAAATCGCCCGCCATGTTATCGACAGATTGGCGGATGAACAGTCGCTTGTGCAAACGTTGTTCGCTCGCCAGCCGGAAAAAATCCGGTCGCGCCCGGCCAACGGCCGGATCCTTATCGGCGATGTGTTGAATCCGTCCGCATTAGAACAAGCGATGCAGGGTCAGGATCTGGTGTATGCCAACCTGACGGGAGAGGATCTGGATGTGCAGGCTGAGGCGGTGATTGCCGCCATGCAGGCCAGCGGCGTCAAACGCCTGATCTTCGTTCTTTCGCTGGGGATTTATGATGAGGTCCCGGGAAAATTCGGTGAATGGAACAATGCGATCATCGGTGAGCCCCTCAAGCCATTTCGTCGGGCGGCTGACGCGATTGAAGCCTCCGGGCTGGACTACACCATTCTGCGCCCGGCCTGGTTAACGGATGAAGACCTGGTTGACTATGAGCTTACCGCCCGCGATGCGCCGTTCAAAGGAACCATCGTATCGCGCAAGAGCGTCGCCGCTTTAGTTGCCGACATCATCGAGCAACCGAAAAAACATCTGGGTGAGAACATCGGCGTCAACCAGCCGGGCACTGACGGTGACAAGCCGTATTTTATGTAAACACCCGCCATAAAATTTTTCTATAGAGGCAGGACGATGGAGATGAACAGTCTCAGCGGCAAAGTCGCTGTTATCACCGGGGCTTCAAGCGGTATTGGTGAAGCTGCCGCCCGCCGATTGGTTGCGGAAGGCGTTTCGGTCGTGCTGGTAGCAAGACGCAAAGAGCGAATCGAAAGTCTGGCTGCCGAACTGGGCGGGGCCGCCGTCGCCTTTGACGCTGACGTTGCTGATTTAGCTCAGGTCCGGTCACTTTTTAATGAGGTGAAGAGCCGTTTCGGCGGTGTGGATCTGCTTTTCAACAACGCGGGCATGGGGATTTTCGGTCGGTTCGAGGAGAGCTCACCCGAGGGCTGGCAGGAGCAGATCAACGCGAATATGTATGGCGTGTTGAACTGTTCCTACGAAGCTATCCCTCTGATGAAAAATCGCCCCGGCGCAATGATCTCCACGGTATCCAGCGTCGGGGGGAAAAGCAGCGCGCCTAACTGGGCCGTGTATTGCGCCACCAAATTTGCAGTTAGGGGATTCTGTGACGGTTTGCGGCAGGAGCTGGCTGAAGAAGGGATACGCGTGTCATTGATTCATCCGGGGGCGGTACATACGGAATGGGGACACAATGTTTCTGCGGACATGATGCGCGAACGTCGTGATGCCATTCAGGCTCTCATGCCGGATGATGTGGCTCGTGCATTGGTCTATTCATTTGCTCAACCGCCCGGCGTATTACTCGATGACATCGTGATACGCCCTAGTTTGCAATTGACGCTTTAGTGCCTCGACACCGCGTACTGCAATGAGGCAGTACGAGTTTTTAAACCGATTAAGGTGAACAGATATGAATCGCATTTGGTTTGTCACCGGCGCCGCGCGCGGCATGGGCGCCCATATTGTCAGGGCTGCGTTGCAACAGGGAGACTGTGTGGTCGCAACGGGGCGGGATAGGGAAAAATTGCGCCGGACATTCAGCGATGTTGCAGCGGAAAAGATTGAGCTGCTGGAGCTTGATGTTCGTGATGAACATCAGGCGCTGGCGGCTGCAGATGCGGCCGTGAGCCGTTTTGGCCGCATTGATGTATTAGTGAATAATGCCGGGTTCTGTCTGTTGGGGCGTTTTGAAGAAGCGACAGCCGAACAGATAGAGCAGCAATTTTCAACCAACGTTTTCGGCATGGCCAATGTATTGCGCGCGGTGCTGCCGGTGATGCGGCGCCAGCGGAGCGGGCGCATTATCAACACCTCTTCCATCGCCGGCGTAAAAGCCGTCGCGAACGCCACATTTTATTCCGCGTCGAAGTTTGCCGTGGAAGGTATGACCCTGGCATTGGCCGATGAGGTCGCGCCCCTTGGAATTACCGTCACCGCCGTTGAGCCCGGCTTTTTCCGCACCGAATTTCTCAATGACAGTTCTGCCCGGTACGGGGAAAGAAGCATTGCCGATTATGCCGCTTTTGGCAGCGCGCGCGAGCTACTGGCATCCGCCGATGGTCAGCAACAGGGCGATCCTGCCAAACTTGCGCAGGTGATTTGCCGGTTGGTGGAAATGGACACGCCTCCGCGCCAGCTATTAATCGGTAATGATGCTATCGATTTCGTCATGCCGACGTTGCAGTCCCGCATTGAAGAAACGTGGGAGTTTGAGGCGCTCAGCAAGACGACCGATTTTGATTAATGGCATCAAGGCGCTTACCTATGTATGGAACCCTCATCGGTTTGACGGTCGTTTTGCTGGCCATTTTGGGCGTATTGGCCTCTGTCACGCTGATTGAAAATCGACAAGCCGCCCAGTTGGCCAAGATAGAGCCCCATGCGCATTCAGGAGAAAACGCATCGCGTACCGCCGTCGTTTATTTTTCTCGTTCAGGGAATACGGCGCTGGCCGCTCGCCATATCGCTCACCGCCTGGATGCACAGCTCTTCAGGCTTGATGCGCCGAACTATGCCCCTGGCTTGCCGGGGCTGGCGTATGCGCTGAAAGACGCCACTTTGCTGAAAGAGCGGCAGGATGCGTTGCCCGAGATAACGCCGGCCAAGATTGACTTGACGCCGTTTGACACCCTCTGGTTGGGCTCGCCGATCTGGCTATACAGCCCGGCGCCGCCGATTTGGGCTTTTATCGAGAACAGCGATTTCAGCGGTAAACGGGTCATCCTGTTTAATACCCACAACAGCCACTTTTCGGACGAGCATATCGCGCGTTTTAAAGCCCAGGTGCTTGCACGGGGAGCCGTCACTTTCGAGCATCGCACGGTGCTGCGAGGGCGAATGACGCAGCAAATCACACCGGAACAGATGCTGCAATTTATCGATGATCGCTGGCTGGGAACCCCGCTGGCGAAGTGATTTTTTATGATTTTTTATTTTAGATCAAAATGTTAAATGCTGAGAGAGTTATGAAAGATCCATTAATGCAGCCATTTTTATTTAAAAACGGTCTTGAGATGCGTAATCGCATCGTGATGGCCCCAATGACCACCTGGTCAGCCAATGATGATGAAACTATTTCAGATGCGGAGTTAGCCTATTATCGGGCACGCGCGACCGGTGTTGGGTTGGTGCTGACAGGCTGTTCCCATGTACAGCGAAATGGCATCGGGTTTACTCATGAGTTCGCGGCCTATGACGATCGCTTTATTCCGAGCCTGAAACGGCTGGCGGATGCCGCTAAAAGCGGCGGCGCGCCGGCGATCCTGCAACTCTTTCACGCGGGAAATAAAGCCGTTCCGGCCTTGATCCCCGATGGCGAGCTCGTTAGCGCCAGTGCGCTAGCCGCACCGGCAGGCCCGTTTAACGATGGCAAAAAAGCCGGCCGCGCGTTAAGCCATGATGAAATTCTGACTGTGATCCGCGATTTTGGCGAAGCCACTCGCCGCGCGATTGAGGCGGGGTTCGATGGCGTGGAATTGCATGGCGCGCATGGTTTCCTGCTCCAAAACTTTTTCTCCCCGTATTTCAATCAGCGCACGGATGAATGGGGCGGTTCGCTAGAGAATCGCATGCGTTTCCCCTTGGAAGTGGCGCGCGAAGTTCGGCGAGTTATCGAACGCCATGCTACGCAGCCTTTCTTATTGGGGTATCGGTTGTCTCCGGAAGAATCCGGCGAAAAGGGACTGCGTATAGATGATTCTCTGGCGTTGGCGAACCAATTGACGGAAGAGGCGCTTATCGATTATTTGCACATCTCGCTGCACCATGTACTGACGGACACCCCTCGGGATGACGATGATGAAAAGGGTACGCTGGCAAGGTTCATTGAGCAGAATAACGGCCGTTTACCGATACTGGCCGCCGGAAAAATCACGTCGTCGGACGTGGCACGGCAAGCGCTGGATGCCGGATTGTCCATGGTCGCTTTGGGACGCGCGATGGTTATGAATCCCCAATGGGTGGAGAGAGTACAATCAGGTCATGAAGGAAGCATGAACGTCAAACTCAATTTGTCGCAAGATCCGGATGAATTACAGATCCCACATAAACTGTGGCAAGCGATTCAAAATACCCCAGGCTGGTTCCCGAGCTGAACCGCCATTGTCATGTTGTCCCTGGGGCGGTGATGATGTGCTGACATGCACCGTAAACCCTATTGAAACACCGGTTAGCGATCCAGGTAACCGGTCGTCATTCCTGGATGAATGAACCCTCTCTTGCAGCGAGTTATAACCCGAAAAGCAAAAAGCCCGCTTAAGTTGCCTTAAGCGGGCTTTTCTAAATATGGCTCCTCTGACTGGACTCGAACCAGTGACATACGGATTAACAGTCCGCCGTTCTACCGACTGAACTACAGAGGAATCGTGTGAACGGGGCGAATAATAGCGGGGTGCCTGGGGTTTGTCAAAGCGCTAAACTGCAAAAAAAGCGCGTTTGCTGGCGGAATGAACATCTTGCGCTGTTTTTCGGCATTTTCCATCGCTGTGCGGTGATTTTGCGGCCCACAACGATTGCACAAGCCTTTGCACGGCGATGGTGCAGGGCCGTTCTCCCTCTCATGCTAGCCGCACTGCCCATACTCTCGGTTATCCCCGCTACACGCCGCGCTGCAACTGATATGTAGGATGAATAAGCAAACAATATGTATTCGTCGTCACAATGGCTGGATTTTTGCTTACCCATTTTTGGGGAATGCGACTGCGCTCTCAAGAAAATTATTTTCCCCGTCTACACATAAAGTGACTGATCCGCGCCCCAGGGCGTTTCGCTACAACAGTGCTGAGGAAGATAACAATGTCATCGAAATTGATAAAAAGTCCGCTCGCTGCTTTGCTCATCGGTTGTTTAGGTACGGCTTTTTCCGCGCAGGCCGATATCGTCATCGGCGTCGCCGGGCCGTTCTCCGGGCCGAACGCCACCTATGGCGATCAGTATTGGCGCGGGGCTTCGCAGGCGGCGGCGGACATCAACGCCGCCGGCGGGATCAAAGGGGAAAAAATCAAACTGGTGCAGGGGGATGACGCCTGCGAACCGAAGCAGGCGGTCGCGGTCGCCAACCGGCTGGTGGATCAGGACAAGGTGTCGGCGGTGGTCGGCCACTTCTGTTCCTCATCCACCATGCCCGCCTCCGAGGTGTATGACGAGGCCGGCATTATCGCCATTACCCCCGGCTCCACCAATCCGCAGATCACCGAGCGCGGCATGAAGAGCATGTTCCGCATGTGCGGGCGCGACGATCAGCAGGGCGTGATCGCCACCAACTACATGCTGGATACCCTGAAGGCCAAACGCATCGCGGTGATCCACGATAAAGACACCTACGGCCAGGGGCTGGCGGACGCAGCGAAGGCGGCGATGAACAAGCGCGGGGTCAAGGAAGTGCTGTATGAGGGGCTGTCGCGCGGTGAGAAAGACTTCAACGCGCTGGTGACCAAGATCGCCTCGGTCAAGCCTGACGTAGTCTACTTCGGCGGCTGCCATCCGGAAGCCGGGCCGCTGGTGCGCCAGATGCGCGAGCAGGGCGTGACCGCCAAGTTCTTCTCCGGCGACTGCGTGGTGACCGAAGAGCTGGTGACCGCCGCCGGCGGGCCGCAGTACACCAACGGCGTGCTGATGACCTTCGGCAACGATCCGCGCCTGATCCCGGAGGGCAAGGCGGTGATCGCCAAGTTCCGCGCCAGCGGCTTTGAGCCGGAAGGCTACACCCTCTATTCCTACGCCTCGATCCAGGCGATCGCCGCCGCCTTTAACGCCACCGGCGGCAAAGACAGCGCCAAGGCCGCCGAATGGCTGAAGTCACACGACGTGGACACCGTGATGGGCAAGAAAGCCTGGGACCAGAAGGGCGATCTGAAGGTCTCGGACTACGTGGTCTATCAATGGGATGACAAGGGCAAATATCACCAACTGTAAACGGCCTAACCGTGAAGTTATGACCCTATGACCGACGGGCCGCCGCCTTGGCGCGCCCGTTCCGCGATGACCTTTGGGCCGCGTCGGACTGCGTTGGCGGCCTTACCAGGCGAGACTGCTCATTATGGATGTATTCTTTCTGCAACAGCTGATCAACGGCCTGACCCTCGGCGCGGTGTATGGCCTGATCGCCATCGGCTACACCATGGTTTACGGCATCATCGGCATGATCAACTTCGCCCACGGCGAGGTGTACATGATCTCCGCCTACCTGTGCGCCATCGGTCTGGCGCTGCTGTCGTTCTTCGGGCTACACTCGTTCCCGCTGCTGATCCTCGGCACGCTGGTATTCACCATCGTCATCACCGGGGTGTACGGCTGGGTGATCGAGCGCATCGCCTACAGGCCGCTGCGCAACTCCACCCGCCTGGCGCCGCTGATCTCCGCCATCGGCATGTCGTTAATCCTGCAAAACTATGCGCAGATCAGCCAGGGGCCGCGCCAGCAGGGCATCCCGACGCTGCTGAGCGGCGTGTTCCGCCTGGAGTTCGACGGCGGCGTGGTGCAGATCACCTACACCAAGGTGTTCATTCTGGTGGCGTCGCTGCTCGGCATGGCGATCCTCACCTACATCATTCAGCGCACCCGGCTGGGGCGCATCTGCCGCGCCACCCAGCAGGATCGCAAAATGGCCTCGATTCTCGGCATCAATACCGATCGGGTGATCTCGCTGGTGTTCGTGATCGGCGCCGCCATGGCCGGGCTGGCCGGGGTGCTGATCACCATGAACTACGGCACCTTCGATTTTTACGTCGGCTTTATCATCGGCATTAAGGCCTTCACCGCCGCGGTGCTGGGCGGCATCGGTTCGCTGCCGGGCGCGATGCTCGGCGGGCTGCTGCTCGGGGTCGCGGAGGCGCAGTTCGCCGGCATGGTGAATTCGGATTACAAGGACGTGTTCTCCTTCGGGTTGCTGGTGGCGATCCTGATCTTCCGCCCGCAGGGCCTGCTCGGCCGGCCGCTGGTCGCCAAGGTTTAAGGAGAACGCCATGTCGCAATCCGTAATCAACGGCGGGCTGGACGTTAAACGCAGCCTGCTGGATGCCGTTTTGGCCGGGCTGATCGCCCTGATCGTGTTCGGGCCGATCGTCGGCATCGTGCTGAACGGCTACAGCTTCAACGTCGAGCCGCGCCGGCTGGTGTGGATCATCGTTGCGGTGATGGCCGGGCGGCTGTTGCTGAGCCTGTTCCTGCAAACCGCACCGGGCCGCAAGGTGCTGGCGCGCTTCGACGGCGGCAACGACGGCGTTTACGTGCGCCCGCTGGGCTATAAATCCAATCTGCGCTGGTTCCTGCCGCTGATGGCGGCGATCGCGCTGTTGTTCCCGTTCGTCGCCACCAAGTACCTGCTGACGGTGGCGATCCTCGGTCTGATCTATGTGCTGCTCGGGCTGGGGCTGAATATCGTGGTCGGGTTGGCGGGGCTGCTGGATCTGGGGTACGTGGCGTTTTACGCCATCGGCGCCTACGGGCTGGCATTGGGCTACCAGTATCTCGGGCTCGGTTTTTGGGCGATGCTGCCGCTCGGGGCGCTGATGGCGGCGCTGGCCGGCGCGCTGCTGGGCTTTCCGGTGCTGCGTATGCACGGCGACTATCTCGCCATCGTCACGCTCGGGTTCGGCGAGATCATCCGGCTGGTGCTGAACAACTGGATGTCGCTCACCGGCGGGCCGAACGGCATTTCGGTGCCGGCGCCGACGGTGTTCGGTCTGGAGTTCGGCCGGCGCGCCAAGGACGGCGGGGTGCCGATCCACGAGTTTCTTGGCATTGATTACAATCCCAACCTCAAGTTCATCTTCATCTACGCGATGCTGTTTTTGGTGGTGCTGCTGGTGCTGTACATCAAGCACCGGCTGACGCGCATGCCGATCGGCCGCGCCTGGGAGGCGCTGCGCGAGGACGAGATCGCCTGCCGTTCTTTGGGGCTGAATCACGTGCTGGTGAAGCTGTCGGCGTTTATGCTCGGCGCCTCCACCGCCGGGCTGGCGGGGGTGTTTTTCGCCACTTACCAGGGGTTCGTCAACCCGACTTCGTTCACCTTCTTCGAGTCGGCCCTGATCCTGGCGATCGTGGTGCTGGGCGGCATGGGCTCCACCCTCGGCGTGGTGCTGGCGGCCTTCGTGCTGACGGTGGCGCCGGAGTTGCTGCGCAGCTTCGCCGAATACCGGGTGCTGCTGTTTGGCGTGCTGATGGTGGCGATGATGATCTGGCGGCCGCGCGGGCTGGTGCGCATCAGCCGCGCCAGCTTTGCGGAACGCAAGGGGGTGGCGCCATGAGCGACGCCATTTTGCGGGTGGAACACCTGATGATGCACTTTGGCGGCATCAAGGCGCTGAACGACGTCAATCTGGAGGTGGAGCGCGGTTCCATCACCGCCCTGATCGGCCCCAACGGCGCCGGCAAGACCACGGTGTTCAATTGCCTGACCGGCTTTTACCGCGCCAGCGGCGGTGCGATCCTGCTCAATACCCACAAGCGGCCGACCGACGTGATCCAGGTGCTGGGGCAGAAGTTCCGCGCCGGCGACTGGATACGCCCGAAGCGGCTCGGTTCGCGCCTCTATTACAAGATGTTCGGCGGCACCCATCTGGTCAACCGCGCCGGGCTGGCGCGCACCTTCCAGAATATCCGCCTGTTCCGCGAAATGTCGGTGGTGGAGAACCTGCTGGTGGCGCAGCACATGCAGAGCAACCGCAACCTGATCGCCGGGGTGCTGAATACGCCGGGCTACCGCCGGGCGGAAAGCGCCGCGCTCGATCACGCCTTCTATTGGTTGGAGGTGGTGGATCTGGCGGACTGCGCCAACCGGCTGGCGGGGGAGATGTCCTACGGCCAGCAGCGGCGGCTGGAGATCGCGCGCGCCATGTGCACCGCGCCGGAGATGATCTGCCTCGACGAACCGGCCGCCGGGCTGAACCCGGTGGAGACGGCCGCGCTGAGCCGCATCATCCGCTTCCTGCGCCAGCATCACGGCATCACGGTGCTGCTGATCGAGCATGACATGGGCATGGTAATGGAGATCTCCGATCGGGTGATCGTGCTCGATCACGGCGATGTGATCGCCCGCGGCACGCCGCAAGAGATCCAGCACAACGAGGCGGTGATCGCCGCCTACCTGGGCGCGGACGAAGAGGAGCTGGCGGGATGAGCGAAGCGATGTTGGAATTTCGCGAAGTGGACGTGTTTTACGGGCCGATCCAGGCGCTGCGCCAGGTGTCGCTGCAGGTGAACGCCGGGGAGACGGTGGCGCTGATCGGCGCCAACGGCGCGGGCAAGTCCACGCTGTTGATGTCGATCTTCGGCCAGCCGCGCATCGCCGGCGGGCAGATCCTGTTTGGCGGCGAGGACATCAGCCGCCGCTCCACGCACTTTGTTGCCAGCAGCGGCATCGCGCAGGCGCCGGAGGGGCGGCGCATCTTTCCGGACATGAGCGTGGAGGAGAACCTGCTGATGGGCACCATCACCGTCGGCAATCGCTACCTGGAAGAGGATTTGCCGCGCATGTTCGAACTGTTTCCGCGCCTCAAGGAGCGGCGCAACCAGCGGGCGATGACCATGTCCGGCGGCGAACAGCAGATGCTGGCGATCGCCCGCGCGCTGATGAGCCGGCCGAAGCTGTTGCTGCTGGACGAGCCGAGCCTGGGGCTGGCGCCGATCGTGGTGCGGCAGATCTTCGGCGTGCTGCGCGAACTGACCCGCAGCGGCATGACGCTGTTTCTGGTGGAGCAAAACGCCAACCATGCGCTGAAACTGTCCGATCGCGGCTATGTGATGGTCAACGGCCAGATCCGCCTCACCGGCAGCGGGGAAGAACTGTTGAACGATCCGGAGGTGAGAAAGGCCTATCTGGGCGGCGGCTGAGCGCCGCCCCACGGGCAGGGATGCCCGCGTTCATTTTTCAGCGGCGTTGCGCTCTTGGCCATCGTAGTGCGAACGGGCCGCTCTGAAGGCGTCGGCGGAGGCGATAATCCACGACCAGAGCGGCAGCATGTTGAGCAGCATCTCTTCCCCCGCGTCGGTGATGGTGTAAACCACGCGGGGCAGTTTCTCCTGATAATCGCAGCGCGATATCAGCCCGTCCCGCTCGAGATGGCGCAGCGTCCGCGTCAGCATTCTCTGCGTCACGCCCGCCAGTTGGCGGCTTATCTCGCCGTGGCGCAGCGGCCCGTGAGTGCCCAGGATATGCAATACCCCCCAGCGACCAACGGTTGCCCGCATGCGCGAGGATCTCACGCTTCAACCCTTCATCGTCGTTGCTCAGTTCTTCACAGAACGCCTGCGAAAATTGCAGCAACGCTTCCCGATCGCTCGTCATATTCCTCTCCGGTATCACGCGTGTACCTAATTGAACCCGTTTTTGTCAGCTGTCAGGATGACGCAGTGTTAAGACAGGAGGCAAGAATGAAATCCACAAATCCATCTATCAATACCGTGCTCATACTCGGCGCCGGTGAACTGGGGCTGCCGGTATTGCGTGCGATGAGCCGGCAGGCTCAGCGGCATGCGAATGTCACCATCAGCGTGCTGCTCCGGCCGGAGGCCGCCCGCGCCGTCAGCGGCCCGCTCCGGGCGCGGCGGGATGCGCTGGCGCGGCTCGGCATCGCCGTGGTGGAAGGCGATCTGCAGCAAAACGGCGTGGAGGCGCTGAGCGCGCTATTCCGTTCCTTCGACGCGGTGATCAACTGCAGCGGCTTTGTCGGCGGGGCGGGCACGCAGGTAAAGATCACCCAGGCCGTCTTGCTGGCGGGCGTGGCGCGCTACTTCCCGTGGCAGTTCGGCGTGGACTACGATGTCGTGGGTAAAGGCAGCGGGCAACAGGTGTGGGATGAACAGCTTGAGGTGCGCCACCTGCTGCGTGCGCAGAAGGCGACGGAGTGGGTGATTGTTTCCACGGGCATTTTCACCAGCTACCTGTTTGACCCCGGCTTTGGCGTGGTGGATGCGGCAAGCAAAACGGTGCGCGCGCTGGGCGACTGGCGCTACGCGGTGACGCTGACCACCCCTGAGGACATTGGCCGGCTGACGACCGCGATTTTTTTCCATCGGCCCGCGTTTCGCAACCAGGTGGTTTATATCGCCGGCGACACGCTGACCTACCGCGAGCTTGCCGAACTTATGCAGGCGCACTGGGGCGTGGAGGTCAACAGGATCCTGTTGGACAAAGAGCGGCTGCAGGCGGAGGTGCGCAATCATCCGCATGACGTCGGCGCCAAATACCGGCTGGCTTTCGCCCGGCCCGACGGCGTGGCCTGGGATAAGGCGAAAACCTTCAATGCGCGCCAGGGCATAGCCACCACTACCGCCGAGCAGTGGCTGGCTTCTCAGGGCGGTTAATCGCCTGAGCGCCGCAGTCAGAACTGGCGCTGCATCCAGCGCACGTTCAGCCGCACCAGCGCGATGATGGCGCCGGAGAGCAGCCGCAGCCCGGCGGGCATGTCGCGGCGGCGGATGTCCAGCAGCAGCACGGTGCGCACCTGCGGGCTGTCGTTCCACACCTCGTGTTCGAAGGTATCGTCCCACAGCATGAACTCCCCCTCGTGCAGCCGGTATTCGCGGCCGTCCACTTTCAGCACCGCCGCCGGCGCGCCGTCGGCGCGTTTGGGCATGTCCAGCACCAGATAGCCGCGCAGAATGCCGCGAAACGGCCCGCGATGGGGCGGCACCTGTTTGCCGGGCGCCAGGAAGGAGAGCGAGGCGGACAGCACGTCAGGCGACGAAGCGATCAGCGCCGCCAGCGTCGGGCAGCGCGCCAGGTTGTGGGGGATGGGCTGGCCGTAGGCCTTCATGATGAACATGCGCCAGTCGCGCGCGTCGTTGGCGGAGATCGACGCCTGCTGGCTCATGATCTCGTGAAAACGGGGAATATTGTGCAGATCGTGGGCGACGGTCAGCGCCTCTTCGCGGATCTGCCGCCATTGGGCGGTGAAACGTTCGGCGTCGGGGAACAGCGCGGCGCTGTCGAGCACCGGCTTGCCCTGAATGCGGCGATCGTAAACATTGCGCAATGCGAGCACGGACCAATCATAAATCGCGGACATCATAATGACCTCGCCTCAGGAAACGCCAAAGGGACACTGCGCGCTTCTTCGGCGCGGCGCGTGGACGGCCTGGGAAGAACGGCAGGAAAAATTGGTACGCTTCAATAGATTAGCACAGCATTTTGGCAACCGTGCGTCGGTGAGCGTGTCGATGGGCGGTGAAAAAAACCACACAATTAAAGTGTGACGTATATCGCATTTAGCGGGCCGGTTGGTTAAAATATCGCGACTTGCCCGCACCTGTCCGGATTTTGTTTACCATGGAACACGCTCCCGTTTCGCGCTCAACCGCCTGGTTGCGCGTGGTTATCCTCGCCGTCTCGGCCTTTATCTTCAACACCACCGAGTTTATTCCGGTCGGTCTGCTGAGCGATATCGCCGCCAGCTTCTCGATGCAAACCGAACAGGTCGGCTTGATCATTACCATTTACGCCTGGATCGTCGCCGCCGCCTCGTTGGCGTGCATGCTGCTGACCAGCAAGATTGAGCGCCGCAAGTTGCTGATCGGCGTGTTCGTGCTGTTTATCGCCAGCCACGTGCTGACCGCCGTGGCCTGGAACTTCACCACGCTGGTCATTTCGCGCGCCGGTGTGGCGCTGGCGCACTCGGTGTTCTGGTCTATCACCGCCTCGCTGGCGATCCGCGTGGCGCCGCCAGGCAAGAAAGCCCAGGCGCTGAGCCTGCTGGCGGGCGGCACCGTGCTGGCGATGGTGCTCGGGCTGCCGCTCGGGCGGGTGGTCGGGCAACTGCTCGGCTGGCGCATGACCTTTATCGGCATCGCGGTGTGCGCCACCCTGGCGCTGGTGCTGCTGTGGCGCCTGCTGCCGGTGCTGAAAAGCGAGCATTCCGGTTCGCTGGCCAGCGTGCCGCTGCTGTTCAAGCGCCCGGCGCTGGTGGCGCTTTACATGCTGACCATCATTGTGGTGACGGCGCACTTCACCGCCTACAGCTACATCGAGCCGTTTATCCAGACCGTGGCCGGGCTGTCGGAGAACTTCACCACGCTGATGCTGCTGCTGTTCGGCGCCGCCGGCATCGTCGGCAGCCTGCTGTTCAGCCGCTACAGCGAGCGGTTTCCTTCCGGCTTCTTCATCGGTGCCATCACGCTGCTGGCCTTGAGCCTGCTGCTGCTGTTGCCGGCGGCCGGCAGTGAAAGCCACCTGACGGTGCTGTGCATCTTCTGGGGGATGGCGATCATGGCGATCGGCCTGTCGATGCAGGCCAAAGTGCTGAGCCTGGCGCCGGACGCTACCGACGTGGCGATGGCGATTTTCTCCGGCCTGTACAACTTCGGCATCGGCAGCGGCGCGCTGCTGGGCAACCAGGTGAGCCTGCATCTGGGCATGGGCAACATCGGCTTCGTCGCCGCGCCGCTGGCGCTGATCGCCCTCGGCTGGTGCCTGTTGAGCGTCTACCGCAGCGAACGGCTGCAGCACCACCACAGCCGTTAACCTGCCGATTCGGGATGCCGCTGTGGCATCCCGCGCTACATTTTCCTGCTATAAAACAGGCTGCTGCAGCGTTTTATGCTTAACTTTTTTTCATAGTCTGCTAATTAAAAATTTAACTCCGACGCCGCTTCGCTAGCATAGAAAGTCATCAAAAATGTTAATGCGAGGTTAATGGTGAGTGAATCTGTAGCGGCGTCGCCAATCCATGCGCGGGATTTGGCGGCCAGAATCGACGCCTTGCCCGCGTCGGCCGGCCTGTGGCGCTTTATCATTCTGCTGTCGCTGGGCGGCTTTTTCGAACTCTACGATCTGTTCCAGACCGGCTATATCAGCACTGGCCTTATCGCCGACGGCATTTTTCACACCGGCGCGCAGGGCGTTTTCGGCGTGTCGGATCAGGCGGCCTTTGCCTCCGCCACCTTTCTCGGCCTGTTCGTCGGCGCCAGCCTGCTGAGCCCGTACGCCGATCGCTTCGGCCGGCGCGCCACCTTTATGTTCGCCCTGATCTGGTATGGCGCCTTCTCGCTGCTGTTGGCGTTTCAACAGCAGGCGGAATGGGTGATCTTTCTGCGTTTTCTGGTGGGCGTCGGGCTCGGCATCGAGTTGGTGACCATCGATACCTACCTGACGGAGTGGGTGCCCGCGCACTTGCGCACCCGGGCTTTCGCCTTCGCGTTCTTCGTGCAGTTTCTGTCGGTGCCGGCGGTGGCGCTGATGTCCTGGTGGCTGGTGCCGCAGACGATTTGGGGGCTGAGCGGCTGGCGCTATGTGGTGATCGCCGGCGCGCTGGCTTCGCTGGTGATTTGGCTGGTGCGCAAGGGGCTGCCGGAGTCGCCGCGCTGGCTGGTGCAACAGCGGCGCTATGCGCAGGCCCGGCAGGTGATGCGGGACATGGAGCGGCGCTGCGGCGTGGCGGCCGCGGACTTCCCGTCGCGCCCGGTGGACGATGCCGAGGGAGCGCCGCTGCGCGGCCGCTTTCGCGACATCTGGGCGCCGCAATATCGCGATCGCACGCTGATGCTGGTAGTGATGAATTTCTTTCAGGCCATCGGCTTCTTCGGCTTCGGCAACTGGCTGCCGGCGCTGCTGTCGGGCAAGGGCGCGTCGGTCACCCACAGCCTGCTGTACGCTTTCTTTATCACGCTGGCCTACCCGCTGGGCTCGCTGCTGTGCAGCTTCTACGCCGACAAGATGGAGAACAAGTGGCAGATCGTGTTGTCCTGCCTGGTGACGGTGATCTTCGGCTCGCTGTTCGCACTGCAGAACAACCCGCTGTGGCTGATCCTGTGCGGTTTCTTCATCACCTGGTCCAACGCCTGGCTGACCTACAGCTACCACTCGTATCAATCCGAGATCTTCCCGACCCATATCCGCGCCCGCGCCGTCGGCTTCTGCTACTCCTTCAGCCGGCTGTCGACGGTGTTCAGCAGCATCATCATCGGCATTATCTTGCAGTACGGCGGTTCGCTGGGGGTGATTGCGTTTATCGTCGCCAGCATGCTGATCGTGATGCTGGTGATCGGGCTGTTCGGCCCAAAAACGCGCGGTATCGATCTGGAAAACATCTGACGTTTTGCGCCGGCGGCGACGCCGGCTTCTTCAGCAAAAAAACTCGCGATCATGCGAAAATTATTCCGTTATCACTGCCTTTACGCCTGCCGTACTGTTAACCCGTACAAAATCCAATTCGATACCGAGCGGGGAACACGTCATGAGCACCCTTACCGCGCCCGATGGCGCACGCATTTTTTATAAGGATTGGGGCCGCGGCCAGCCGATCCTGTTCTCCCACGGTTGGCCGCTGTCTGCCGACGCCTGGGACAACCAGATGCTGTTTTTCGGCCAGAGCGGATTCCGCGTGATCGCCCACGATCGCCGCGGCCACGGCCGTTCGGAGCAAACCTGGCACGGCAACGACATCAACCAATACGCTGACGATCTGGCCCTGCTGATCGAAATGCTGGATCTGCGCGATCTGATCCTGGTCGGCCATTCCACCGGCGGCGGCGAAGTGGCGCGCTACATCGGCCGCCACGGCAGCGATCGGGTGGCGAAGGTGGTGCTGGTCGGCGCCGTACCGCCGCTGATGCTGCAAACGCCGGTCAACCCTGAGGGTACGCCGATGGCGGCCTTCGACGGCATTCGCAGCGGCGTGGCGGGCAACCGCTCGCAGTTCTTCAAAGATTTGGCGGTGCCGTTCTATGGCCTCCACTGCGACGAGGTGGAGAGCAATGCGGGGCTGATCGACCACTTCTGGCTGATGGGCATGCAGGGCGGCGTAAAAGGGCAGTACGAGTGTGTGCGCGCGTTCTCCGAAGTGGATTACACCGCCGACCTGCTGGCGATCGACAAGCCGACGCTGCTGGTGCACGGCGACGCCGATCAGATCGTGCCGATCGGCGCCTCGGCGCTGAAAGCCGCTAAGCTTATGCAACAGGCGGAGCTGAATGTTTACGCTGGCGGTTCGCACGGTTTGGCGCAGGTCGATCCCGATCGCTTCAACGCCGATCTGCTGGCCTTCATCCAAAATTCGCCGTTTTAAGGGGGCGCGATGAACCTGACTGCTATCGCCGCCCGCTGCGCACAGCGGCTGCATGCGCCTGTGGTGCGCTGGCTGCTGCTGCTCGCCATTTGCGCCGCCTATATTCAGGGCGGGTTGGTCAAAGCGCTGAACGTCGAAGGCGCGGTCGCCGAGATGAGCCACTTCGGCCTGCAGCCGGCGGCGCTGTTCGCCGTGCTGGTGACGCTGCTGGAACTGGCTGCGTCGGCGCTGATCCTGAGCGGCTTTTATCGCTGGCTCGGCGCGCTGGCGCTGGCCGGTTTTACCCTGATGGCGACGCTGATGGCCAATCCGTTCTGGCAGTTCGACGGGGCGGAGCGCGGCCAGATGATGAACGGATTTTTTGAACACCTTGGGCTGGCCGGCGCGCTGTTGCTGGTGGCATTTAACGATTTGAAGGAGCGAACAGATGGCTGAGCAGACGGAAAACAAGGCGGCGGCGGGCGGCTTCGCGCCGCTGAAAATCCCATTATTTGCGGTGCTGTGGGGCGCGACGGTGCTCGGCAACGTCGGCAGCTTTATGCGCGACGTCGCCAGCTCGTGGTTGATCACTGACCTGTCGAGCAACCCTTCGGCGGTGGCGCTGATGCAAACCGCCGCTACGCTGCCGGTGTTCCTGCTGGCGATCCCGGCCGGGGTGCTGTCGGACATTCTCGATCGGCGGCGCTTTCTGATCTTCGTGCAAATCTTGCTGGCCTGCGTGAGCGGCAGCCTGCTGGTGCTGTCGCAGACCGGCTCGCTGACGGTGGAGTATTTGCTGGCGCTGACGTTCGTCGGCGGCATCGGCGCGGCGCTGATGGGGCCGACCTGGCAAGCGATCGTGCCGGAGCTGGTGCCGCGCGCCGAGCTGAAAAACGCCGTGGCGCTGAACTCGCTGGGCATCAACATTGCTCGCTCCATCGGCCCGGCGGCCGGGGGGCTGCTGCTGGCCAGCTTCGGCGCCGGCGCAGCCTACGGCGCGGACGTGATGAGCTATGTGCTGGTGATTGCGGCGCTGCTGTGGTGGAAGCGACCCAAGGTCGAAGACAGCGGCCTGTCGGAACACTTCTTCGGCGCCTTCCGCGCCGGCCTGCGCTATGCCCGCTCCAGCCGCGAGCTGCACGTGGTGCTGCTGCGGGCGGCGGTATTTTTCGCCTTCTCCAGCTCGGTCTGGGCGCTGTTGCCGCTGGTGGCGCGCCGCATGCTGGGTGGCAGCGCCGGCTTTTACGGTGTTTTGCTGGGGGCGGTGGGCGCCGGGGCGATCCTCGGGGCAATTGTGCTGCCGCGCCTGCGTCAGCGGCTGAATGCCGACGGGCTGGTGTTGCTGGCGGCGGTGTTGACGGCGGCGGTGATGGCGGCCCTGTCGCTGGCGCCGCCGCAGTGGCTGGCGGTGGTGCTGCTGTTGGTGCTGGGCGCAGGCTGGATTATCGCGTTGACCACGCTCAACGGTGCGGCGCAGGGCGTGCTGCCCAACTGGGTGCGCGGCCGCGGCCTGGCCATCTACCTGATGGTGTTCAACGGCGCGATGGCGGCGGGCAGCCTGCTGTGGGGGCTGGTGGCGCAGGAGCTGGGCGTGGCCGCCACGCTGCTGGTCGGCGGCGTCGGCCTGTTGGCGGCGGGGCTGCTGTTCCACCGCCTGCGTCTGCCGACCGGTGAGGCCGATCTGCAGCCGTCGAACCATTGGCCGGAACCGTTGGTCAACACGCCGGTCGAAAACGATCGCGGCCCGGTAATGATTCAGGTGGAGTACCGCATCCGCGAACAGGATCGCCCGCAGTTCTTGCGCACGCTGCTGATGCTGGAGCGGGCGCGCCGCCGCGATGGCGCTTACGCCTGGGGTATCACCGAGCATACCGGCGATCCGGAATGCATCATGGAGTGGTTCCTGGTGGAGTCCTGGGCGGAGCATCTTCGGCAGCACCAGCGGGTGTCGCACGCCGACGCCGATCTGCAGCAGGAGGCGCTGCGCTTCCATATTGGCCCGGAGAAACCGGTGGTGCATCACTTCCTGTCGTTGGACAGGCGGCAGGTGAAGCATTAACTGCACGGCCAGGCGGTGAGAAGGTGCTATGCTTTTGGTCGGTTCGGCGGCGCGGCCGCCGTAAGACGAATGTAGTCAGTACAGGGAGACACATTGATGACGGCACCTTCTGCTTTTGCCCGCGAGCTTGGGCTGCGCTATCCGATCGTTCAGGGGCCGATGAACGGCGCGTCACCGCCGGCGTTGGCGGTGGCGGTGAGCAACGCCGGGGCGCTGGGATCGTGCGCGGCGGCGCTGTTTTCACCGGCGCTGATCCTCGAACGTGTGCAGCAGATCCGCGCGCAGACCGCCGCGCCGTTCAACATCAATCTGTTTCTGCTCAATGAGCAGCACCCGGATCTCGCCGAACTGAAGCGCGCCCAGCACCTGCTGCGGCCGTTCCGCGAAGCGCTGGGGCTGAGCGAGCCGCCGATCCCCACTCAATTCGCCGAAAACAACCGCGACCAGATCGCAGCCTTGCTGGAGGCTGCGCCGCCGGTGGTCAGCTTCACCTTCGGTGTGCTGCCGCGCGCCACGGTCACGCAGTTCAAGAAGGCCGGTTCACGGGTGATCGGCACCGCCACCACGGTGGCGGAAGCCCGCGCCTGGGAAGAGGCGGGCGCCGACTTCGTTTGCGTCTCAGGCTCGGAGGCGGGCGGCCACCGCCCGACCTTCCTCGGCGATATCGAACAATCCTGCGTCGGGCTGATGGCCCTGCTGCCGCAGGTGGTGGCGGCGGTGAAAATCCCGGTGATCGCTGCAGGCGGCATCATGAACGGGCGCGGCATCGCGGCGGCGCAATTGCTGGGCGCGCAGGCGGCGCAGCTCGGCACCGCGTTTCTGTGCAGCCCGGAGTCGGGCATCGCCGAAGCCTGGCGGGCGGCGCTGAGCAACGCCGGCGATGACAGCACGCGCCTGACGCGCGCCTTCAGCGGCCGCCCGGCGCGCGGCATCGTCAATGATTTCATGCGGCAGATGCGCGCGGAAGAGGCGCAGATCCTGTCTTATCCGGTGCAGAACGCGCTCACCGGCGATATCCGCCAGGCGGCGGCCAAGGCCGGGCGCGGGGAGTTTATGTCGCTGTGGGCCGGGCAGGGCGTAGGCCTGGCGCGGCCGATGCCGGCGGCGGAGCTGGTCGCCGCGCTGGCGGCGGAGCTGGCAGCGGTGTGAGCTCGTCTGCGCGATTTATTGCTGTGGCAATGTAAAAAGACGCCAGGGTGAGGCCTGATAAGAGATGAACAGTCCGGCGTTCGCGCCGGACTGTTGGTTTCTTGGCTAGACGAGAATATCGGCGGAAGCGTCGACATGCCCAACGATTTTAACCAGAAAATCAGGCAATTGATTGCCGGAGAGATTGATGGCCAGATCGGTGACATTCTGCTGCGCGTCATAATTCAGCGCCGCTTCAAATAACGAGCCGCTTAAATTATCCACGAAGTGCAACTCGCTCCCTTCGGCCTTAGCCGTCTGGTTGAGCCACGACAGATCGATTTTATCCACCGCCGTCTGGAAATCGCGGATCCAATCCGGCGCGGCGGCTTGGCTGTCGCCGGCTGCGCGGAAGACGAAGGTGTCCGCGCCTGCATCGCCCCAAAGCTGATCGGCGCCGCCGGCACCGTAAATGATGTCGTTGCCTGCACCGCCTTTTAGCGTATTGTTCAGCGCGTTGCCCACAAGAATGTCGGCACCGCTGCCGCCGATGATATTTTCAATCTGCGCGCCGTAGGCGATGGCTATATTCGCCTTCAAGCCGCCTACATCAGAGAATGCGCCTTCGTTAATGTTGATGCGCTGATCCTGGCTGTAGCCTGAAAAATCCAGCGTGTCATTGCCGCCGGCATCCCAGATAGCCGCCACGATTTTGTCCGTGGACGCTTTAACGCTCAGAAAGTCTCTGTCCGTATTCGAGTTGAAACCATAGGTGGTATCGCCGGTGCGCGTGGTGGTATTCGCGCCGTAAAGCTTCTGTATGGCGGTAATATCATCCAGCTGCGGTCCTGATGGCCAAACGCCTTTATAGTCAGCGCTGGTGTATTGTTCGTTAAAATAGCTCATCAAAGAATATTGATGGTCGTCTTCATAATACTTCGCCGAGTTGGCGTAGGTGGGGTAGGTGGCATTTGACGCATCATAATTGCCGGGATGAGAAAGCCCCAACGCATGCCCTATTTCATGGGTAAGCGTATCCCTGGCGTAGTTATTGGTTTGCGGATTGGAGGCGTCGTAGCCGTTATTACCGCTGATCCAAATGGTGCTTTTGAGATCGCTCTGCGTACTTTCATACGAGGTGTAATTGCCCCCGCTGGCCGCCTTATAAAAACCAAACTTTATATCTGCATTTTTCGCGTCGTTGCCTTTAACCTCGGTGAACGTGATGTTGGCCACATCCGACCAGGATTGCAATGAAAGCTTGGTTTGGGCTTGTTGAGCGGCGGTAAGCTGCGCGGCGCCCGTCTTGTCGCTGCCGGTATAGACGGGGAAAGAGTAGGTCAAGGTAGCCGCATGGTCTGTCATGCCTTTGCCATTGGCGGAATAATGGCTCCTCAGCAGCAGATCTGAAACCTCTTGCGTGGTATATGACGGTTTACTGCTCTCCGCGTGATCGCCTCTTTCATAACGGGTTAAATAATCGGAAATCTTATCGGTAGCTAATGACATATCAAACTCCTTTGGACGTTGACAATATTGCACCTAACGCTCTATATGCTCGTACACAGGTTTGAAAATCAGGGATAATTAATGTGATATCATTGGCTTGCCTCCTTGGTCTGGCTTGAGTATTGCGTTCAAGCGGAATATATCCTTATCATTAGTCACGGTGAGGAATTAATTGTGCACTGCGATTGAGTTAAAGCAGTATAAACACAATTATTTTATTAATTAGTTATTCTTATATGAATCTTTTACATAAGATATGAGTAAAAGACTTGTTTAAATAACTCGTTGGAATTAAATCTTTATTTAATATTTCTCTGTAATCGGCGCGCGGCATTTGCGTTGCTGATTTATCTTTCTGTTTTTCCGGCTTTTTATCTGTGAAATGCGGTGAGTAGCCGCCATTGCCGTAACGCATAGAGGCGGCCGCACTCCGGCTGTCGTCATTAATCGGATACGGGATTATTGAGGGGGCCCGCGTATACCGATTAACTTGCCTGATGCTTAAAAACTGTAGGTGCCCTGCGCCAGCACGAAGTTCATGTCTTTCAGCCCGGCATGGTGCTGCAGGCTGTGGCCGACGTCGAAGTAGACATAGGCTACCTTGAACTGGAGATCGCTTCTCGGCGTCCAGGTGGTTTCGACCTGGTACTGGTTGCCGATAAAGCGCGATCCCTGTTCGCTGCCTTTCACCGGGCGCATTGGCCCGAGATAGAAGGCGTCCTCACGGCGTTGCCGCCATAACGCGTCCCAGCTGAAGTCGATGGCCAGGGTTTGCCACGGCGTGATGGTGACCGAAGGATGGATGGCGATCAGGTTAGCCGGCGCCACCAGCCCGTTTTCGGTCAGGTAGGGCAGCTTGGGGTACATGGCGTTGAAGGTGTTGAGCTGCCCATCGTGACCGTTTTTGTCGCCGCTGGCGATGCCAATCTTGCCGCCAAAGCGCGGCCGCCAGCGCCAGTCGCTCACCGTATAGCCGGCGTGCGCCGACGCCGACCAGGCGCGGATATCGCGCTGTTCTGCGCTGCCGAACTGCCAGGCAGCTTCATTATCCCAGTCGAACCCCCGCGCTGCGCCGAAGATGCGTGCGCCGACGGTATAGCGCCGCTCTTGCCCGCTAAGCTGCGCGTAGTGGGCGTCGTTATCCTCAAAGCCAAAGGTGTAGAGATCGAGCGAAGAAGCCAGCGGCGTCAGCGGCGTGGTGCCGTACAGTCCCCACACCTTTTGGCTGTTGTCGGTATCGTCGTCGAAACTGCCGGTTTTAAGGGTGACGGGATGGCCGATAAAGGCGTCGAGGCGGTTTTTATCCTTGACCCAGCTGGCGCGGATAGCATCGAAGGAACGGCGCACGTTGGGGCCGTCGCGGGTGCCCAGCAGGTGCAGCGAGCCCAGCGCAATCTCCTGGCGGCCGACCCGCAGGGTGCCGAGGCCGTAGGCAGTGGGCAGTTTCATATCCACATAGCCCTGCCCGAGGTAGGCATGATCTTCGTCGGTCGGCTTGCGCCCGCGATCGCGCGGCGTGGCCAGCGACGATCCCACTTGCACATAGGCGCCGAAATAGTCGCCGTAGTCGAGGCGCGCGCCAACCAGCAAGCGCTGCATGAAAGTGTCGTCGCGTCCGCCATTCAAATCCCGTTGATCCGTCCATTCATAGCGCTCGCGCAGTGAACCGTCGAAAGATAAGGTGGCCGCATCGCCCAACGGGATGTTTTTCCAGGGGGAAGCGGCGGGCTCCGCCGCCAGAGCGGGGAGCGTGGAGAACAGCAACAGTGCGGGTAGCGTGCGTTTCATCATGAATATCCGAAGAAAAAAGCGCGCCGCAGCGCGCCTTGGGTTTATTTGGCTGTCTGGTGAATTTCGGCGATGTAGCCGCCGGGGAAACGCACCAGCGCCGAGGCGCGGCGTTCCGCCGCCGTCGATCGCCACAGCACCTGCGCGCCGCTGGCCGTCGCTTTGGCCAGCGTGGCCTGCAGATCCTCGACGCCATAGCCGGTGCGCTCATGGCCGAACGGATAAGGCAGATGCCCATCGGTGACGAAAATGCGCGTTTTGCCAAAAAGCGAGTCCAGTTCGATCTGGCGGATCTTGCCGTTATCGTTGCGGCCGATCGCCGCATCGCTGACCTGCTCGTCGCGCACGACTTTGCCGTGCGAGAACGTCTGATAGCTTTTCAGGAAGTCATCGACGCGGTAAGCGGAGAGATACAGGCGGTTTTCCGGCACGCTCAGCAGCGGCTTGTAGTTGGGCGCTTTGGTGTGCCAATAAAGCTGCATGTTGACGCCGCCGGGCCATTGGATCACCGCGTCGCGCCCAATCGGATCGTCGAAGGGGGCGACCAGCACATCGGCGCCGGCGGCCTTGGCTTGTTGAATGGCGGCATCCATATCCCTGACCAGAAAACCGTTGCGCTCGGCGCCGAACGGGTGCGGGATCGGCGTTTTGAAATCGAACACCGAGAAGCTGCCGGCTGGCGTCAGTATCAGCTGGGAATAGGTTTCGCTCGGCGTGGGCGTGACGTTGACCAGCACGCGTTCGGTGCGGGTGCCGCCGAAGGTTTTCAGGATGCTGTCGACAAAGGCATCCATCTTGCCGCGTTCGACGTAGACATGGGTGGTGTCATATTGCGGCCCCACGGCGAGAGATGCCGTATCGGCCGCCCATGATACGGCAGGGAGCAGCAGCGCAAGGGCCGATATCCTCAGCCGACGAGAAGAAATACCGATAATGTGTTGCATGATGACCTCCAGGTAGCGGTTATTTTCCTGAGTGAAACGTCATTTCCTATGAGCTTTCCCGTCGGCTGAAAAATAAAAGCTAAAAACGCAACGCGCGTGATGAAACGCTAAATAGGGGCGAAGTTCTGACGCCCCGGCGAATATGGCGCAGGGGCAGAACATTTATTCTTATTGGCGTAAACGGTGAGGCGCCGGGCCAGCAGGCCCGCTATCGCTAAGGGTCGGCGCTGATAATGCGGTCCGCCTCGCCGCGTGTTGAAGTGAATTGGGGATAATCCATAACGGTGTTCTCCTTGATGGGATATATCGTATTAGCGCGCTGAATTTACGTTCTTCATTGCCCTCTAAATATAAATACAGCATTAAAAGAATTGCCGCCCATCAAATTTTTATATGACTTGTTGAGTAAATACGAATAAGCGGGAAAAGAAATATAACGACGTGCGCTACGGCTGGCGCTGAGCGGAGGCGGTGTGGTTCTCGGGAGGAAAAACGGCCTGCCGAAGCAGACCGTTGCGGGGAGTTTACGCCAGATCGAAGCGATCGAGGTTCATCACTTTGTTCCAGGCGGCGACGAAGTCATGGGCGAACTTCTCTTGCCCGTCGGCGCTGCCGTAGACTTCGGCCAGCGCGCGCAGCTGCGCGTGCGAACCGAACACCAGATCGACGCGGGTGCCGGTCCATTTGACCGCGCCGCTGCGGCGATCGCGGCCTTCGAACAGGCCGTCCTCACCCACCGGGTGCCAGGTGGTGCCCATGTCGAGCAGGTTGACGAAGAAGTCGTTGGTCAGCGCCTGCGGGCGATGGGTGAACACGCCGTGCTGCGTGCCGCCAACGTTGGCGCCGAGCACCCGCAGCCCGCCGACCAGCACCGTCATTTCCGGCGCGGTCAGGGTCAACAGCTGCGCCTTGTCGACCAGCAGCGTTTCGGCCGGCACGCGGTATTTGCCCTTCAGGAAGTTGCGGAAACCGTCGGCGAGCGGCTCCATCGCCTCGAAGGAGTCCACGTCGGTCTGTTCCTGCGAGGCATCCATGCGGCCCGGCGCGAACGGCACCGTCAGGGCGAAACCGGCGTTCTTCGCTGCCTGTTCCACGCCCGCCGCGCCGGCCAGCACGATCAGATCCGCCAGCGAAACGCGCTTGCCGCCGGTCTGCGCGTCGTTGAAGGCGCGTTGGATGCTCTCCAGCTTGGCCAACGTCGCGGCGAGCTGCGCAGGTTGGTTGACCGCCCAGTCCTTTTGCGGCGCCAGGCGAATGCGCGCGCCGTTGGCGCCGCCGCGTTTATCGGAACCGCGGAAGCTGGAAGCCGAAGCCCAGGCGGTGGAGACCAGCGCGGACACCGGCAGGCCGGAAGCCAGCACCTTGCTTTTCAGCGCGGCGATGTCCTGCTCGTCGATCAGCGGATGATCGACCGCCGGAACCGGATCCTGCCAAATCAGCTCTTCCTGCGGCACTTCCGGGCCGAGGTAGCGCGCGCGCGGCCCCATATCGCGGTGGGTCAGCTTGAACCAGGCGCGGGCGAAGGCGTCGGCCAGCTCTTCCGGGTGTTCATAGAAGCGGCGTGAAATCTTCTCGTAGGCCGGATCGAAGCGCAGCGACAGGTCGGTGGTCAGCATGGTCGGGCGGCGCTTCTTGTTCGGGTCGAAGGCGTCGGGAATGGTTTCGCCGATGTCTTTCGCCACCCACTGGTGCGCGCCGGCCGGGCTTTGGCTCAGCTCCCATTCGTATTCGAACAGGTGGCGGAAGAAGTCATGGTTCCACTGGGTCGGGGTGGTGGTCCAGGTCACTTCCAGGCCGCTGGTGATGGCGTCTTTGCCGACGCCGGTGCCGAAGGTGCTGTGCCAGCCGAGGCCCTGCGACTCCAGTCCGGCCGCTTCCGGATCGGCGCCGACGTGAGACGCCGGGCCGGCGCCGTGGGTCTTGCCGAAGGTGTGGCCGCCGGCGATCAGCGCCACGGTTTCTTCGTCGTTCATCGCCATGCGGGCGAAGGTTTCACGGATGTCGCGCGCGGCGGCCACCGGATCAGGGTTGCCGTCCGGGCCTTCCGGGTTGACGTAGATCAGGCCCATCTGCACCGCCGCCAGCGGGTTTTCCAGATCGCGGTCGCCCGAGTAGCGGCTGTTCGGCCCGCCGCTCAGTTCCAGCCAGATCTTCTCAGACCCCCAGTAGACGTCGTCCGGCTCCCAGGTGTCGGCGCGGCCGCCGGCGTAGCCGAAGGTTTTGAAGCCCATCGATTCCAGCGCCACGTTGCCGGTCAGGATAATCAGATCGGCCCAGGAGATGTTGCGGCCGTATTTCTGCTTGATTGGCCACAGCAGGCGGCGCGCCTTGTCGAGACTGACGTTGTCCGGCCAGCTGTTGAGCGGGGCGAAGCGCTGTTGGCCTTCGCCCGCGCCGCCGCGGCCGTCGCCGATGCGGTAAGTGCCGGCGCTGTGCCAGGCCATGCGGATGAACAGGCCGCCGTAGTGGCCGAAGTCCGCCGGCCACCATTCCTGCGAATCGGTCATCAGGGCGTGCAGATCCTGTTTGACCGCCGCCAGATCGAGGCTGTTGAAGGCATCGGCGTAGTTGAAGTCTTTATCCATCGGATCGGACAGGGGGGAGTGCTGATGCAGCGGTTTCAGGCTGAGCTGATTAGGCCACCAATCCTGATTGGTGGGGCCGTTCTGCGGTGCGGGCTGCTTGCCGCCCGAAAACGGGCATTTGCTTTCAGTTGTCATAATGCGCTCTCTGCTTCCGTAAAGATGCTCCAGCCGCCGGGCGTGGAGCGGTTAACAAGGCATGCGGGTAAGGCTTGCGTCGGGTGTTGCGCTAAATAACTGAACTCAATCGATTTACGTCACCCCCGTCGCCAACGGACAAAGGGTGACTCATGGCTAAGCTTAGTCAGCGGCGGCGGAGAGATAAAATAGGAATGAGTGAATATTGTGATAGCTTGCGGCGATTCATGGATGTGCTATTGATTGTCAGCACACCGCTTTATCGGCGCCGCAACATGAACGTGAGCACCGCGTCCGCCAGTTTACCGAACGGCGCGCGCAGCAGGCCGGTAAAGTGCCAGCGGCTCTGGATGAAAACGCCCTTGGCGTGGCTCAGCGCCCGAAATCCTTCGATGCCGTGACAGGCCCCCATGCCGCTGGGGCCGATGCCGCCGAACGGCAGATCGTCCTGGGCGAAATGCAGCAGGGTGGCGTTGACGCTGACGTTGCCTGAGGTGGTGTGCGTCAGCAGCCGGTCCCGATCCTCGCCCGGCGGGCCGAAGTAGTAGAGCGCGAGCGGGCGCGGCCCGGCGTTGATAACGTCGATCGTTTCATCAAAGGCGGCGTAGGTGCGCATCGGCAGCAGCGGCCCGAAGATCTCTTCTTGCATGATCCGGCTGTCGTCGGGGGCGCCGACGATAAGCGTGGGAGCCAGGGTTTTCGGCCGTTCAGACGCCGAGTCCGGGCGATGGCCGACCGGAATGATTTGCGCGCCCCGCGCCTGGGCATCGGCCAGCAGGTCTTGCAAACGTTGATAGTGCCTGTCGCTGATGATGGCGCCGTAGTCGCTGCCCGTCGGCCCTGTGGGGTAAAACGCTTTGACCGCCGCGTCGTAGAGCGCAATGAAGCTCTCCACATCGTTCTGATGGATCAGCAGGTAATCGGGCGCGATGCAGGTTTGGCCCGCGTTCGACAGCTTGCCGAACGCCAGGCTGTTAACGATTCTGGCGGTGAGCGCGCCGGGCGCCACGACGGCAGGGCTTTTGCCGCCCAACTCGAGCGTCAGCGGCACCAGATGTTTAGCGGCCGCCTGCATGACCTGACGGCCGATCGCCGTACTGCCGGTGAACACCAGATGGTCGAACGCCAGCTCGCTGAATCTGGCCCCGATCTCCGGCCCGCCGGTCACCACGGCGATCTCGTCGGCGGGAAACTGCGCCGCCAGCATCGTCTCGATGAGCTGGCTGGTATGCGGCGTGAGCTCCGAAGGTTTCAGCATCACGCGGTTGCCGGCGGCCAGGGCGGTGGCCAGCGGGATGAAGGTCAACGATAAAGGGTAGTTCCACGGCGCCATGACGCCGATCACGCCCTTGGGCTGATATTGCACATAGGCGCGCGCAGCCTGGTACGGCAGGGCGACGTGGCGGCGCTCCGGTTTCATGAAGCGTTTCAGGTTGCGCAGCAGGTAATCGATCGCCTGCACGGTGACCAGAATCTCCAAAATGTCGGTCTCGTAAGGCGAGCGGTGGCCGAAGTCCGCGCTGACGGCCGCCGCCAGCGCGCCGCGCTGGGCCAGAATGGCGCTCCGCAAGCGGCGCAGGACGGCCTTGCGCTGATCCATCGTCGGCGCGCCGTCGCGCAGGAAGGCGTGGCGCTGGGCGGCAAGCCGTTGCTCCATCGTCGTGGCGGTGTCATCTCCTTGCACTTGAATACTCCTGATGCCGATCGAAAGCGGGAATGCGGTTTGCCGAATTGGGTTTGACCTTAAAGTGAGCTTTAAACCTATACTCGTTAAACGATCAACGCAAGATCGTCGGCCAGCCGGGATGAGGGAGCCAGAGATCCCGGCGCCGCGCGCAGTATAAACCTTCTTTTTTAACCATAGTGTAAATGGGAGAAACGACATGGGTTATGTAACGACCAGCGATGGCGTCGAGATTTTCTACAAGGATTGGGGCCCCAAAAACGGCAAGGTTATCTATTTCCACCACGGCTGGCCGCTGTCCAGCGATGACTGGGATGCCCAGATGCTGTTCTTCGTGAACCAAGGGTTCCGCGTGGTTGCGCACGATCGCCGCGGCCACGGCCGCTCCAGCCAGGTGTGGGAAGGGCACGACATGGATCACTACGCCGATGATGTCGCCGCGGTGGTGAAACACCTGGGCGTACAGGGCGCGATGCACGTGGGCCACTCGACGGGCGGCGGCGAGGTAGTGCGCTATATCGTGCGCCACGGCGAGGACAAGGTGTCCAAAGCGGTGTTGATCAGCGCGGTGCCGCCGCTGATGGTGAAAACCGACGCCAATCCGCAGGGCACCCCCAAAGCGGTGTTCGATGATTTCCAGGCGCAGCTGGCCGCCAACCGGGCGCAATTCTATTACGACGTGCCCGCCGGTCCGTTCTACGGCTATAACCGTCCGGGCGCCAAACCGTCGGAGGCCATTATCTGGAACTGGTGGCGCCAGGGCATGATGGGCGGCGTCAAGGCGCACTATGACGGCATCGTCGCCTTCTCGCAGACCGATTTCACCGAAGATCTCAAGAAGATCTCCATTCCGGTGCTGGTGATCCACGGCGACGACGATCAGGTAGTGCCTTATCAGGACTCTGGCGTGCTCTCGGCCAAGCTGGTGCAAAACGGCACGTTGCATACCTACAAGGGCGCGCCGCACGGCATCCCGACCACCCACGCCGATCAGGTCAACGCCGATCTGCTGGCGTTTGTGAACAGCTAAGAACAGCGCCCAGGGGGACGCTCCGCCGCCTGGGCGCTGCTTGAGGGATATCCCTCATTGCGGCCCTGCCGGCGGTTATTTAAGCTGAATGGGCAATGCAACGATGAATATGGAGATAATCATGACTGATTCAGTGTCCAACGATCGTAATCCCACCCCGGATGTGGCGGAAGACAACGCGTTCTTCCCATCCCCTTACTCCCTCAGCCAGTACACCTCGTCCAAAACCGACTTCACGGGCGCCAGCTACCCGAACGCCTATCGCGGCGGCAAGTGGAAGGTGCTGATGATCGCCTCGCAGGAGCGCTACCTGCTGATGCAAAACGGCAAGTTCTTCTCCACCGGCAATCACCCGGTCGAGATGTTGCTGCCGATGTATCACCTGGATCTGGCCGGTTTCGAGATCGACGTCGCTACGCCGTCCGGCGATCCGGTGAAGCTGGAGATGTGGGCGTTCCCGCATGAAGATGAAGCGGTCAAGGCCACCTACGAGAAGTACCGTAGCCAACTCAAGCAGCCGAAGAAGCTGACGGAAGTGGTGAAGGATCTGGATGGCGGCAACTACCTCGGCGTTTTCATTCCCGGCGGCCACGGCGTGCTCAACGATATCCCGTTCAGTGAAGAGGTGAAAAAGACGCTGCACTGGGCGCATGACCACGATCGCTACGTGATCTCGCTGTGCCACGGGCCGGCCGGTTTGCTGGCGGCGGGCATCGGCGAGAGCAAAGCGGATTTCCTCTATCGCGGCTATGAGATGTGCGTGTTCCCGGACTCGCTCGATACCGGCGCCAACATCGATATCGGCTATATCCCCGGCCCGATGCCCTGGCTGGTGGGCGAACGCCTGCGCGAGTTGGGCGTTAAGATCGTCAACGCCGACATCACCGGCAAGGTGCATAAAGATCGGCGCCTGCTGACCGGCGACAGCCCGCTGGCTTCCAACAACCTCGGCAAACTGGCGGCAGAAACGCTGCTGGCCGACGTCGCCGCGCGATGAGCGACGAGATCGCGCAGCGCGCTTTCCAGACGGCGTTGGCGATGGACCACGAGCGCACCTTGTCCGCCATTCAGGGGCGGGTTCGCGCCTTCGCCGCGCCGTTCGGTTTCAACCGCTTTGTGCTGTTTTCCGCCTCCGCGGCGGCGGAGGCGGGGATCGAGCATATTTATTGGGTCGAGGGCGACTGGTTCGGTGAGGGGGAGGCGGTCGATGCGCTGACCTACGTGCGGCACTGCCCGGTGACCCGGCACATGCTGCGGGCCGCCGAACCGTTTTTCTGGACCAAAACCCGAGCGCAGCAGGGCGAGCGCTACCGGATTGTGCGCACGCCGCGCGGCGCCGGTCTGCACGGCGTGCAGATCCCGGTATTCGGCCCCGCCGGGTTGGAGGGGGCGGTCAGCCTGGGGGGCGAGTGCATCGACGCCTCGCCGCCGGTGCGGCTGGCGCTGTCGCTGGTGGGCGCAGCGGCTTTTCTGGCGGCGCGGCGGCTGTTCGAACCTGCTGCCGGTGAGGGGGAGGGCCGGCTGTCGGCGCGCGAGCGCGAGGTGCTGAGCTGGACCGCCATTGGCCGGCGGCAGGCGGATATCGCCGCGATGCTCGGCCTGTCTGAACGCACGGTGGAAAATCACCTGCGGCGCATTCGCCAACGTCTCGGCGCCGCCACCACCGCGCAGGCGATCAGCGTGGCGATCCGCCTGGGGGAAATCGCCCCCGAGAGCCGTTAGCCCGCCGCCATTTGCCGCAGCAGCCACGCGCGCAGCGCCATGATATCGGGGCGCTGCGCGGTCTCTTCGGTGGCCACCAGATAATAGTTGGCGCCGGGCAATGACATCTCGAACGGCGCCGCCAACACGCCGCGCTGCAACAAATCGCGCGCCAGCAGCCGGCTGGCGATCACCACCCCCTGGCCCGCCACCGCCGCCTGCAGCGCATGGGTCTCGTCGCTGAAGGTCAGCCCGGCTTCCACGTTCAATCCTTCCGGCCCGTAGCGCCGCCGCCAGTTCTCCCAGGTCGGTGAGTCGGCGGGCACCTGCCGATGCGCCACGTGAAACAGCGTCACCCGCAGCAAATCTTCGATGCGCTCCAGCGCCAGCGCCGGGCTGGCCACCACGATAAAGCGATCCTCATGCAGCAGGGTGCAGTGCAGATCGCTTTCCGGCGTTTCACGGTAGCGGATGGCGACGTCCACGGTGCGCTGGCTGAGATCCACCCGCTCGACGCTGGTGTGCAGGCGCAGATCGATGGCGGGAAACTCCGCCTTGAAATCCGCCAGGCGCGGCACCAGCCAGTGGGTGAGAAAGTTGGAGGTGGTGGTGACGGTCAGCGCCGGCGGCTGCCGGGCGCGGGTGATTTGGGCGACGGACTGCTCCAGCGCGGCGAAGGCGCGCTGGGTGCCGGCATACAGGATCTCCCCGGTTTCGGTCAGGCTGACGCCCTGCGCGCTGCGCTCGCACACCCGGCATGCCAGCACCGACTCCAGCAGCTTGATCTGATGGCTGATCGCCGTTGCGCTGACGCCCAGCTCCTCGGCGGCCAGTTTGAAGCTGCGGCAGACGGCCACGGCGTGGAAAGCGCGCAGCGCGCCCAGCGGCGGCAAACGGGTTTTTCTCATGGCTGAATTATTCTCATCCAAGGCTGAAAACTATGAGTTTGTCTTACCAATTATACAAGAGATAGGCTACTGACATGTGAACAGGGAAATGAATTTATTTCATCATTTCCATCATGTCGGAGTGAACGATGAGCCTCTATATCAACAACGGCGCCCTGGGCGCCATGGAACACACGGGAACGGCGGCGAGCGCCCTGGCGCTCAGCGTGCCAGTCGCAGCGGGCGCCTTGCTGCTGAAGACCGAAAATCTGCTGGGCATCGGCGCGACCCTGATGCTGCTGACGGCATTGGCGCTGGCGTTTCTCGGCGGCGCCGCGCTGGCCCGCTGGCGGACGCTGCGGAACCGGCCTGCGCTGGCTATTCTCCGCCACGGCTTTTTACTGGCGGCGGCGGGATGGCTATTGATGCTGCTGATGCTGTTCGGCGGCCACGGCTGGCCGGCCCTGCTGCCGGGCCTCGCCCTCGGCGGCCTGGGCCAGGGCGTCGCCTACCGCACGGCAGTGGGGGAGAAAGGCGCACTCGCCGTGGCGTACCGTTTGACGACGGTGGTGACTCTCGTAGCCGTAGTGGTTGCCGTTTCGCTGGTGCAAACCTATGCCGCGCCGGGGATAAAGGGAGCCTGTTTCGCGCTGGCGCTGCTGGTCGATCTGGCGTTGCTGGGGGCGTTGATGGCGCGGATTGCGGAGCGTGACAGGGAGTGAGCCGCGCCGCAGGTAAACAGCCCGCCGGTAAACCCGGCGGGCTTCGCTTAGGCGGCCGCCAGCTCTTGCGGGGCAATGGTTTGCAAACCGACAAGCTGAATGGCCGGCTGCTCCAGATTGATGCCAAAGTATCCTTGATCCCAATTGTAGATATTGACGACGTGCTGATTGAGCGCGCTTTCGCCCTGCATGAATATCGATAGATCCTGCGTATGGGTTTGCGCGTTGTAGTTCAGTGAGAAGCTGCTGTTTGATCCTTCGGCGCCGAAGGCCAGCAGGTGGTTATCGATAGACAGGGAGGAGGCCTGTAAAAAGCCCAGCTCGAAGCTGTCGTCGATGTAGATATTGTGGGTCTGCTTCAAGGGAATGTTCAGCAGGCTGTTGGGGAAAGGCACATCGTTGGATAGCATGCTCAGGTTCACGCCGAGATAATCCTGCGGCGCGCTCCCTCCCGGCGCAGTGGTATAACCGTGCTCGAAACGAATCTCGCTGGAGCCTTTGCCCAGGTTGACCTCCAGACCGTTGGCCGGCGTCAGCACCCGATCGTTAAAGGTGACGTTGTCCTTAAAGTCGGTCAGTTTCACCGCTTCGATGTTGTACAGCCCGTCCTTAAAGCCATACAGCCCGATGCCGTTTTTCTCGATTACCCCGCGCCCGCCATAGCTGCCCTGGGCGTCAAACTTCAGGTTTACCCCGTGCGACAGGCTGGAATAATCGACCGTATCGTGGCCGCTGCCGCCGTCGATCACCGTCCAGCCGTAGTTGCCGGCGTTGTTTTGCCAGCCGCGCGGCACGCTGATGGTGTCGTCGCCGCTGCCGGTGTTAACGGCGATATTGCCGAACGCCAGCGTGAAATCATCATCATGCAGCGTACCGACGCGGTACAGATTCGGCGTGGACAGCACGTCGGCAATGTCGTTGAAAATCGCCGAGCCGATGTCCAGCTTGCCGGGGATAATGCTGCCGCCGCCGGTCACGCTGCTGCCGTAGGATTCGGTGTAGAAATCACGCGCCGCCTCGGCGGCCAGGCGGATGGTCTCGTGGCCAATGCCGAAGGTGGTCAAATAGGTGGGCACTTCGCCCGCCAGCAGCGTTTCAACCACGTAACTGAGGTTTTTCATCTGCATGGAGACCTGCGCCGCGGCAATCAGATCGTAAGTCCCGCCTTCCACCTTAAAGGCCGAGGTGTCGTTGGTCGCCACCCATTCGGTAAAGAACGAGGTATCGCCTAAATAAGAGAACAGCGTGGTGCCGGCCCAGGGGGAATAGTTGGGGGCGCCGGTCGAGGAGGCGTCGGTGAACACTTCGGACGCCGCCGCGCCGGCGTCGATCAGGCCAACCTCGTGAATATCCGGCACTTTGGCGCTGGTGGGCGGGGCATCCGGCAGCGGCGCATTGGGATCGCTGCTCAGATCGACGCCAAACAGCGTTTTGGCGAAGTTTTTGGCGATGTTGTCGGAGGCATTCTGAATGCGCGCCTCCCAGTCATCGGGCACATGCCCGGTGCGCAGCTCATACTGCAACTTGGTTTGGTCGCGAATGTAATGGGCAAACGCCCCCTGATTCGAGTTCACGCCATAGGCGCCTTTGATCCAGGTATACACCGCGATATCCACGCCCTCAATGGGTTGGTTGGCATGGTTGGGATCGGTGAGCGCATCGACGGATGCGGCATACACGGCCGGCCAGTCGCCGGCTTTGGCGGCCTCCCAAATCGCTTGCAGTTTTTCTCGGTCGGTAATGACGTAAGCCATATAAACACTCCTTGTTGCTGAGAGATTGCTTTGAAATTCAACATGATGAATGGAAGCGCGCGATGGAATAAACCGAAACCCGAACAGCCAGAAACGCGCATGCCGCGATCTGCAGCGAACGATGGGCGGCAGGCGCCCATAGCGAAAGGATAGACGTAACTTACCGAGCGCGAACAATTCGCTTATCGATTGTTTTTACAGGATTATTGCTGTAAATCGGCGGGTTAACCCGCGTATTGGCGTCAGGAAGGAATATCCGTCAGCTGGGTTAGGAATCTTCTTAGATAAAAGAGTGGGTTTCGCTAGGGGGAGGGGCCGGATAGTTTCCTACAGCTGCGTTTATCTCCTTGCCGCCGTATCATTTACCCTGGCGCCCGCTTATCCTGCATCAGCATTAGCGCGTAACGGAAACCGCGGGCTGATGAACGGTTAATCCAACCTGGAGGACTCGCTATGTCCGATCGCCCTACCATTGCGCTTATCGGCCCCGGCGCCATCGGCACCGCCATCGCCGCGGCGCTTCATGAAGTGGGCCGCACGCCGCTGCTTTGCGGGCGTACGGCCCATCCGCAATTAATTCTGCGCCACGATGAGGGAGAAGTGGTGGTGCCGGGGCCGGTTTTAAGCGATCCGCGTACCGTCGCCCATCCCTACGATCTGGTTTTTGTCGCCGTAAAAACCACGCAGGTGACCGACAGCGCAGGCTGGCTGGCGGCGTTGTGCAATAAAAACACCGTCGTGTGCGCGCTGCAAAACGGCGTCGAGCAGCAATCTCTGCTGGCGCCTTACGTCAATGGGGCGACGGTGCTGCCCTCCGTGGTGTGGTTTCCGGCGCAGCGCGAGCAAGATGCGTCCGTCAGGCTGCGCGGCACGCCGCGCCTGACGCTGCCGGATGCGCCACAGGCGCAAGCGATCGCCGACGCGCTCAGCGGTTCACGCTGTGCGGTTGAGCTGTCATCGGATTTTCTCTCGATTGCCTGGCGTAAGCTGTTGCAGAATGCGGCTGCGGGGCTGATGGTGCTGGCCAATCGCCGCGCAGGCATGTTTTCGCGCGCCGACATAACGCAACTGGCTCTGGCTTATCTGCGTGAATGCCTGGCCGTCGCGCGCGCGCAGGGTGCGGTGCTTCACGATAACGTGCCGGAGGCGATCGTGGACGGCTTTCAGCGTGCGCCCGCGGATTTGGGCACCTCTATTCTTGCCGACCGGCAGGCCAACCGGCCACTGGAGTGGGACATACGCAACGGTGTCGTGCAGCGTTATGGGCGCTTGCAGGGCATGCCTACGCCGATTAGCGATATCCTGGTGCCGCTGCTGGCGGCGGGCAGTGAAGGGCCGGGGTGATAGCCGGCGGCGCAGGCGTTCGTCGGGCAAGGGTATTTTCGCTGTCAATGCAGCTGGCATTCAGACAGCCGGTTGCCTGCCGCAGCCCAAACACCCCAACAGCAAAAAGCCCGCTCAGGTTTCCCTGAGCGGGCTTCTC